>JAGCAV010000316.1 GCA_017652545.1 Lachnospiraceae bacterium | reverse complement strand
ATTCGCTGGTGTTCTGACCTACTTCATCCACGCGGCTTCGCTGCTGTTCAGAAAGCTTTTTATCCCCTGTGCTTCCTCAGTTCCTCATTTGCCTTCTCCACATTCAGCCTTGTAAGGATCAGCGTGATCAGGAGGTTGAAGATCATCGGCATCCACAGATACATGACCTGCAGCATGTTCATACAGGACGCTGACTGCTCGGCCGCGCCGCCGACATAGCCGCTGAGCGCCAGCAGCCAGCCTGCCAGTGCCGTGCCGATGCCGCCGCCCAGCTTGGTCCCCAGGGATGTGCATGAGTACATCGTACCGTCCACACGCTTTCCGCTTGTGAGATAGGTATACTCGGAGCAGGTCGCGATCAGGGCGTTCATGTCCCCCTGCAGCGGGCTCATGCCGATCGCCGCGATGGCCGTGAAGAACAGCATCAGCGGCACGGAGCCGAGATAGCCCGCGACCACGACCCCCAGTCGGCCGATGGTGCCCAGGGTATAGCCGGTGATATTCAGTTTGTACATGCCGCCGAATTTCGCGACCAGCGCAGGCGTGAACAGCAGGCCGATGATCATCGGGATGTTGATCGCCCAGGAGAATACGCCCAGAAGATTGGCGTTTTTGAGCACATACGTCATGTAGTAGATGCCCATGTTCAGGGTCGCGGAGTAGATCTGCATCAGGATGTAGGATGCGCAGATCATCAGATAGTACTTGTTGCGGATCAGAAGCCTGAAGGCGTCGATGAGCGTGTATTTCTCCTCCTCATCTTCGACAGGTTTGACCTCTTCGCCCTCCGCAAGCTCTTCCGGCGACAGCTCCCTGACTGACATGACGGAAATGGTGTTGGAAATGACGCCGACGATCGCGTAGATGATCGCCACTGTCCGCCAGGCCGCCGCTCCGCCGCCGAAATGGGCCACCATGCCGACCGTGATGGTCTGGATCAGCATGCTGGTGCCGAACGCGAACATGAAGCGGATGGATCCCATCTGCACACGCTCATGGTTGTTTTTTGTGATCAGGGCGGTCAGCGCGGAATAGGCGATGTTGTTGGCGGTGTAGAACCCGGCGTTCAGCAGGGTGTACGCGATGAAGAACCAGGCGTACTGTGCCGTCGCGCCCAGATCCGCGGGAATACAGAAGATCGCCACCAGGCAGACGGCGCAGCCGAAATATCCGTAAAGCATCCACGGACGGGCTTTTCCCATTCTGGTATGGGTCTTGTCGATCAGCGATCCGAAGAAGATGTCACTGACACCGTCAAAAAGCTTGGACACCGCGATCAGAGTACCGACAATACCCGCGTTCATGCCGACCGTGTCTGTCAGGAAGATCATGACAAACGCGGAGAGCAGGGCATAGACCACGTTTCCCGCAATGTCTCCGGATCCGTAGCCGATCTTGTTATACCAGTTCAGATAGGTTTTTTCTTTATTTCCAATATTTCCTTTATTCCCGTTCATTTTTATTCCCCCGTTTTGTATCCGGCAGCTCTCTCTTATCCTTACGCTTATCTTTACGCTTATCCTTACGCTTCTTCCGGCCTGAGCATGAACGCGAAGTCATAATGGTCCGCCCAGACCCTGTATTTGGGCAGCAGGTCAGGTCCGCAGCTTTTGGACCCGATCCCCGCAAGCTGATGGTCCAGGCACAGGACCGTACTCCCGCAGGGCGTCAGCTCATAATTGTGCCGCCTGCTTTCCAGCTCCTCCTGTGTGAAGACCGAAGCGTTGAATGAAAATGTCCTGTCCGGATCGGCATCCGCGCAGACAGCCGTAAGGCTCAGGCTCTCACCGCTCACCGTGACATAGTCACAGTCGAAATGACTGCCGTTTTCCTGGGGCCGGATGTAATCTTCATGCATCTGCCCCACGGTTCCCCTGAAAAAGCCGTGATGGCCTGCGCGGTGCTT
>JAGCAV010000315.1 GCA_017652545.1 Lachnospiraceae bacterium | reverse complement strand
GCAAGAGGCGCTGTCTGCAAGATCAACATCGACTCTGACCTTCGTCTCGGCATGACCGCAGGTATCCGTCAGCACTTTGTGGAGCATCCGGATCACTTTGATCCCAGACAGTACATCGGCGACGGCCGCAAGTATGTCAAGGATATCGTTGCTCATAAGATCTTGGAAGTTCTGGGCAGCAATGGCCAGGCATAATGGTTCATCGTTTTATCGGATACATCGTTTCTGATTTGGTATGATGAGGTAGCTGCTGCAGCGTTCGTCTGCGGCAGCTATTTTACATCGAACAGGCAATGCGCTTTTAAATACCGTGCCATGCGGTAATGAAAACCGAAAAGGCAGGCAGGAGCAGGTATGGCAAAAACAGCTATCATTACAGACAGCAACAGCGGCATCACACAGTCCCAGGCATCGGAATACGGTGTCTATGTACTTCCCATGCCCTTTTATATCGACGGGGAGCTCTATTACGAGGACATCAACCTGACACAGGAGGAATTCTACCGGAAGCTTGAGCGGGACGCAAAGATCACGACATCCATGCCGGCGGTAGGCGATGTGCTCGATCTCTGGGACAGGCTTCTGAAGGACTATGATCAGGTGGTTTACATTCCCATGTCCAGCGGCCTTTCGAGCTCCTGCCAGACAGCCGTATCCCTGGCGGACGATTATGAGGGAAAGGTCTTTGTGGTCAACAACCAGCGGATCTCCGTAACGCAGCGGCAGTCTGTACTGGATGCGCTTGCCATGGCTGAAAAGGGGATGGACGGCGCGCAGATCCGGGAGATTCTGGAAAAGACAAAATTCGATTCCAGCATCTACATCACAGTCGATACACTGAAGTATCTGAAACGGGGGGGAAGGATCACGCCTGCCGCAGCTGCGCTTGGCACGCTGCTGCGCATAAAGCCGGTCCTGCAGATCCAGGGGGAAAAGCTGGACGCGTTTGCGAAATGCCGGACAATGAAGAATGCCAGGACGATCATGCTGGAGGCGATCGACAGTGATATCAGGGAACGGTTCGCTCTGGCGGAGCACCCTGAAAAAGTCGTGATCGCAGGCGCCTTCACAGGCTCGGGGGAAGAAGCGCAGGAATGGAAGGCACAGATCGAGGAAACCTATCCCGGTCATGAGATCGTGATGGACCCGCTGTCCTTAAGTGTCTCCTGTCACATCGGCCCCGGCGCCCTGGCGGTTACGGTCAGCAAAGCCCTGGAAATTGAATGATTTTTTTGAAAAATATGCTTGCAAAACCGGAATACATCCGTTATAATAGCCGTTGTCGTCGAGAGACGAGCATATAGGGCTATCGCCAAACGGTAAGGCAACGGACTCTGACTCCGTCATTTCAAGGTTCGAATCCTTGTAGCCCTGGCAAGGGAACTTCGAAAGAAGTTCCCTTTTTTGTAAAAGACAGAACAGACAGAAGGGAGGAGCCATGTCAGATCAGGTATATATCCGGACGATGAACCTGTTTACGATCGAGGTAAACGGTGTTGTTCATGAGGAACTGATGGCCAAAAGCCGCAAGGGGATCAGCTTTCTTCAGTATCTGATCCTGGAGCGCTCGAGACCTGTCTCCAGCCAGAGGATCATCCGTGAACTCTGGACAGGCCGGGACAGTGAGAATCCGGCAAATGCGCTCAAAACGATGGTCAGCCGCATGCGTACGATGCTGAGCCAGCTCTCTCCCGGACTGGGAGAGTGCATCGTTTCCGGACGCGGTACATACCAGTGGCAGAATCTGCCCAATGTCCGGGTGGATGTCCTGGAGATCATCGATCTGATCAACAAACTGCGGAAGGAGCCGCCTACGCTGGAGCATTCCCGCATGACCGAGAATCTGATGGATCTCTACCGGGGTGATCTGTACCTGACCGGAGATATGATGGACGGCATGTCGATGTGCAGCTGGCTTCACAATGAATATCTCAGCGCCGTTTACCGCTATATTGAGCTGCTCAGGTCCAATGAGGAATATAACAGGATCGTGGATGTCTGCCGGCGGGCGATCCGGGTGGACGATCTGGATGACCAGCTGCATATTGAACTGATGCAGGCCATGGTCAACCTGAACAGGGTGGATGAAGCGGCGGAGGAATTCCGGAAGCTGGCGAAACAGAACCGGCAGATCCTTGACGCGGAACCCAGCGAGGAGCTGCAGAACTGTTATGACAGTCTTGTGATGGCCGGTCAGACAATGCGCGTGAACATTGATGTGATCCGCAATGAACTGATCAGGAAGGAAAGCGGGATCAAGGGCCCGTTCTTCTGTGAATACGATGTCTTTAAAGAGGTATATAACATCTACATGCGCAACCTGGAGCGCCTTGGCTCCACCATGTTCCTGGCGGTCATTATGCTCGGCGAGCCGGGGGAGAAGGGCAACGAGGTCCGGCGCGAGAGCTGCATGGCAGGTCTTCAGGCGATCCTGAAGAGCAACATGCGTAAGGGAGATATCATTACCCGCTTTTCGGAGAACATGTACGTCATGCTTCTGCCGACAGTCAATTACAGTACGGGAACCATGGTCATGGAGAGGATCGAGCATATCTATTATCAGGAGTATCCCTCCAGAGCGATCGATTTCTTCGCGAGGATCAGCCCGCTGGGGACGCAGTTCCCGTAAATGACCGGTCGGGATCCCCGCAGGCGGGTCTTGAAATATATAACGTAACAGAAAGGGAAAGAATCAGGAATGAAAAAGAACAACGATCAGCTCTGGCTGACATACTCGGAAAAGGAACTCGATGAGATCAGGGAACTGAATGAACGATATAAAGCTTTTCTGAGCAATGGCAAGACTGAGCGGGAGTGTGCTGCCCAGGTCATTGACAAGGCCAGGCAGGCGGGCTTTGAAGATCTGCGCGATGTGATCAGGGACGGAAAAACGCTGAAAGCGGGAGACCGGGTCTACATGGCAGGCATGAATAAAACGGTGGCTTTATTTACGCTGGGAAAAGAGCCGCTTAGCGAGGGAATGCGAATTCTCGGCGCGCACATTGATTCACCCCGTCTGGATGTCAAGCAGAACCCCCTCTATGAAGAGGCCGGACTGGCTTATCTGGACACACATTACTACGGCGGTGTCAAGAAATACCAGTGGGTGACAATTCCGCTGGCGCTTCACGGCGTGGTCACAAAGACAGACGGCAGGGTGATCCCGGTCTCGATCGGTGAAAAGGATACGGATCCGGTCCTCTGCGTCACGGATCTTCTGATCCATCTGTCTGCTGAGCAGCTGGAGAAGAAGGCGCGGGTCGT
>JAGCAV010000314.1 GCA_017652545.1 Lachnospiraceae bacterium | reverse complement strand
ATGATTCGACCTCAGGTGCTCTGTTCAATGGCTCATCAGCTCCCGCCACTGCCTTTCATAGGATGAACCGCCCGCCAGGCGGAGGAAGAAGAAGCCGCCGGCACGCCTGAGCAATGGTAAACGAAAACCCAGGGTTCTTCCTGCCCTGGGTACAACTTAACTCACTATCATAATACATTATATGTAATACTCATTCTACAACATCTTACACATGAATTATAATATTGACTCAATATAAGCTGTTCTGAGCCGGTTTACATGCTGCTGGCTGAGGCTCAGCTGATCGCCGATCTTCTCATCCGTCCACCCAAGCGCGTAATAATTCCGAACAATGATCCTGAGCCGGCGGTCATCGATTGCATCCATGATATGCTCGAATTCGTCGATCATGGTTCTGAGCTCTTCACACTTCAGCTCTATCTTCCGGATAACCTCATCATCATCTTCCCGCTGCAGGATCGCCGCCTCCGGGTTGTTTGTCCCGCGTGGCATCCCCGTCAGCACGGTACCATGCACTGGCCGCGGTCCTCCGATGAACTGGTTCAGGAACTTAGATTGTCGCTCTAAGGTTTCTATCTCGATCACGATATCCCGATAGCTTTCCAGCAGCGCTCGTTTTGTCATGCTCTCACCTCCATCAGCTCAGGTATTTCACATGGGTAAACTCTGACTTATTCGGATCCAGTTGCTTATAGATCTCGTTCAGCAGCTGGCGCGGGATCTGGACATACTCGAAGTCAGCGTAATCACAACCGGCTTCCATCATCGGACAATTATCACACGGGCAGAAGTCTTCCGGATATTCCTTAGTGCACAGGTCAAGCGCCTGTATAACTTTTTCTCGTTCCATACCGCACCTCATATTGTGAACTTCCGGAAATCGTTCTTGACTTCGTCGTCGTTCAGTACTGTGTACTTCATTGTCGTATCCAGCTTCTCATGGCCCAGGATGTGCGCCACTTCCTGAATCGGCATTCCGCGCCGTTGCAGATTCGTGGCCAGTGTTCGCCGGAACCTATGCGGATGCACGTTCTCCACGTCTGCCAGCTTTGCTATATCCTTCAGCATGCACCGCACGCCGCCGGGTGTCAGGCGCTCCATTTGTGAGCCCAGGAACATCGGTGCCTCACTGTCAGCCCTGTCATCCAGGTATTCCTGCAGCATCATGCCGGCGACTTCGTCCAGGTATACCTTCCGTTCTTTGTCTCCTTTGCCTGTGACAACCACTTCAAGCGTCCTGGGATCGAAAGCGCTTCTGTCCAGGCCTGTCATCTCGCTGATCCGGCAGCCGGTTGACCGGAGAAAAGCGACGATCGCACGATTCCGCAGCGGGTGCCTTGTCTTCGCGCATTTCTCAGTCAGCTTCTCGATTTCGACTGATGTGTAGATCTTCTTTTTCTTCTTCGGGCATTTGATCGCCGTGATGTTTCCCATCGGGTTTTGTTCGATCAAGCCTTCCTTATGCAGCCACCCGAAGTACGCGGAGAATACCTGCCGGTTCCCGTTTCTGGTGACGTCGCACACACCGCGCTGCTGTTCTGCCGCCAGCCATGCCCGGATGTGGTGGACCGTGATCTGTCTGGTCGGCACCTTGACGAACTTCTGCAGGCTCCGGATCGTCCGCTCATAGTGTTCGATGGTTTTCGGACTCCGGCCCTGTACCTTCAGCGCGTCCAGGTAGTAGGTCAGCAAATCCTCCGGACAGTCTTCCGGTCGAACGATCTCGTTCACCTCGAAGCCCTGAAGGACGTCGGCCATCGCCGTCAGCATCGTGTTCATGTAGTCTGCCGGCACGCTGGCAGATATCGCCTTTTCGGTTTTGTTCATTAAACTGATCTTTGCTTCGATCGCCATTATTGTCACCACCTTTCAGTTCTAAGGTTGCCTTTTAGTCAGAATCCATTGGCCCGTTTGAATACCCTTTTACTCCAATTGCTTGTAAGAACAGATCAAGTTCATCTATGACATAATGGTCATCACGATGCCATGGTCTATGCCAAAAAAACTCATATGCAGAAATGACTTTTACGTTATATCCAAGTTTTTTTGCCATGTCAGACACATAATCAGCCATAGTAATTGTCGGCACAACAATTACATAGCCATTTTCTTGTGCCAGCTTCAGCAGCTTTGTTGTTTTACCCGAACCTCTTTCTCCGATTATCCTCTCCATGCTCTCGCCTTCCTGCTTTAAAGTGTCATATGTGCCGGTCTTTCCCGGCTGCCAGATGTCTTTCCATCAGCCAGTCGTTTTATGCCGTTCTTGATCCATGCGCGATTATCAGCTCGCGCTGGCTGAATT
>JAGCAV010000313.1 GCA_017652545.1 Lachnospiraceae bacterium | reverse complement strand
GTCACTGTCCAGGAAAAGGATGTGTGTGAATTTCTCACATACCGCCTTGCTGGCCAGCTTGTTCCTGGCCAGATAGATCAGCGTTCCGCTCTGGATCTCCGTGTGATACCGGATGCCCTCCCTTTGCAGGTGCTGGCACATGTTCAGCAGGCTCTTCATGAAGTCCGCATGCACGTAATCCATGCACGGCACCGCAATCAGCAGCTTGAAAGGCTTTTTCATTTCTTCGTCCTCGTAGACTTCGGTTTGTTTTTTGCTTCCGGCGTTTCCTTCGGCTGAACCTCCGCCTCCGGAGTCTCTTTCACTTTCTTGTCTTCCGGCGTTTCATGCACCTCAACGGCGCTTCCGGTAGAAAGCAGAAAACCGGCCTCCGCCGGGGAGACCTCTACGATCTCCCCGGGGTAATGCCGGATTCTGGCTTCCCGCAGAAGTTTTACCTTCATGGGTTAGCCCTCCTTGTTTTTATCAGGTGGTCACCGCGGACGCTTTCTTGACGTTCACGAAACGTCCGGGGCCGGTCACCTTGTGTGCCGCGTACTGACGGCCCACAACCTTGACCATGTCCTCTTCCGCTTCGGTCAGATCATCCCACTTGATGATCACGCCTTCGCCTTCCGGATAGTTTACCTGTGCGCCGCCCAGATCGCCCACGATCATCCACACCGCATCAGCGGACGCGTCATCATAGGCGGGCAGAGCGCTGGTATACAGCACGGGCAGCTTATTGAACTCGTCCGTGTCGAAATTCCCGGCGTTCTTCGCATTTGCGAAGTTCCCATCTGTCAGTCGGTTGATGATAACAACCGGATTCGCTGCCTCATCGCTCAAGTTTGCCATAGCAGTACGCACGATTGTAGTGCTGGGCTGTCCGGCAATCTTCGGAATGCCGATAGCGCTGGAGCTGTGGCTGGTGGAAGCGCCTGCGATGTCCGCGATCACCAGAGCGCTCAATTTCATGATAATCTGATGGGTCAGCTCTTCGTACACATAGCGGACGAAGGCTTCACCGCCCAGGGCCACAGACTCGTCAGAGATGCGAATCCACTTCTTGATGTTCTTCGGCACCATTTCAACGATGCCCAGGGTCAGGTCTTCCTCGGTCACCGCCGTGGTACCCTCGCCGTGTTCATAGGCCGGATCGGCAGCGCGTTCAAACGCAACTTTCAGGTTGCCCCTGAAACTGGTTTTCCGGACGCGGGACAGGATGGTGTCATTCTCCCACGCGGTGCGGATGATCTGATCAACCAGCACCGGAACCGGCACCTGTCCGCCAGCTGCCGCATTGGTGGTCAGCAGCGCGCGGCATTCCTTGTCATCGCCGGTCAGGATGTAGTTCTTGAAGGCTTCGGCGTATTCGGCACTGCCGCGGATCTCGTCCACGGTCTTGCTGGCCGTTTCGGCCTTGCGGGTTTCCAGGACAACAACGCCCTTCGCGCCTTCCGCGATGGCCTTGCGGGTTTCCTCCGCCTTCTGTGCAGCTTCGCGCAGCTCATCGGCGTTCTTGCGCAGTTCTTCCATTTCGTTCTTCAGCGCGTCCAGATCAGCGCCTTCCTGCTCCATCTCCTGAAGGATGGCAGCCTTGCGTGTTTCGATTTCCGCGAGAGTCTTATACTTCATTGTTTTCTCCTCCTCAAATCATTTCTGCCATAATGGCAATCTGTTCTTTCTTCCTCCGCTGGGCCTCAATGGCAAGGCGCTCCTCCTTAACCTCTGTGATCACTCCCTCACAGAAATTCCTTGCGGATATTTCAGTTGCGTCATTCGCTGGCAATGACACAGCAGAAACGTCATATAGTTTTTCAATGGCGGTGATCTTCCGGTGAACCTTCACATTCCCGGTCACCTCGTCCTCCTCAATGGTTCGCTCCGCAGTCTTCACCCGGAAGCCGAAACTCATTTTCGTGGTGTACCCGCCTTTGATCTCTTCATACAGCTGTCGGCCCTGTTCCGTGCCTCCCAGATCCGCCGTGATCTTCAGGCCGTGTTCGTCCGCCTCCAGCTTCAGCGTTCCGTTGCCGGTTCTCGCAAACACCCGGCCTTCATGGTCATACTGCATGATCACATCCGTCATGTCAGTCTCCGCAAAGGCGTTCCCGTCTACGCTCTCCAGCACCTGGTAGCGCTCGTCACCCCACAGCTTGTATTCCTCGTTGAATGTGGTGGCGTACCCTTCAACGACCTTCCGGCCATCCTGTTCCTCGCGGATCTCAATTCCCGCCAGGTTGATGCTCCGGTATTCCCGTTCATTCACTTTCACCGGCATCTGTGTTCCCTCCATTTCCTCCGCCTGTCTTTCCATCCGGCGGATTCGTCACATCGTAATATTCGCCCCGTGCCGGGATCTGGTTGCCCACATCGCCCGGCAGCGGCTCCAGGTTCAGGATCTCCCGCAGTTCGTTCCTGGTTGCCAGTCCCCTGTCTCCCAGCTGCGTCACCGCATTTAATTTGTCCGCGTTGGACATGTACTGCATACGGTTGCTTGTAAAGAACATCTGATTCCCGTATCCGATCCGCTCCCTGTCCGTGAACAGCATCCCGCTGGTAACCTCTCCCAGTTGAATGCTGTACCATTCTGCCCAGCCTTCATAGAAGGCCAGCCACGCGTCACCGAATGCCTTGTTCTGGATGATGTCTTCATTTGTGCAGAAAAAATCAAACACATTCGTTTTGATGTGTTCCTGCTGCTCTTTGTCAATCGTGAACCCGCTGGCCTTCATCTCATGGATGTCTTCATACGTGTTTGGGAAAATAAGAACACCCCCGGCGGTTTTCTTGTTGCCGAAGGTGAACTTATTGAATCGTTCCATTTCCTCTCCGATGTCCTCATCGGATGCCCAGTTGTCACTCTTTGCGTAGAACCGGTAGCTGTTGCCGTTTTTGATGCCTTCCGTGATCCCCTGGCGCTGCATGTTGATCAGATCCAGTACCGGCTTCAGGGCTTCATTGTTTTCACCGAACAGCTCACTTTTGTATTGGAACCGTGTCATGATTCCGACTTCCGCCAGCCGCTCCGCTCTCCGTTTGTTGTTCTGCAGGATAAACCTGATCCACGGTTCGCCCTCATACTCGACCAGTTCCCAGCTCTCCGGCACAATGTTCATGATGCCTGTCGGTGTGCCGTCCTCCGCCCTGGTCTTGATGATGAAAGCATTGTTCCTCGCGCCAAGCACCGTGGCGAACTGATACAGGAACTTGCTCCATTCCTGGAACCGGTTCGGCCTCACC
>JAGCAV010000312.1 GCA_017652545.1 Lachnospiraceae bacterium | reverse complement strand
GAAGCCAGCGTTCTGGATGCGTGTCTGGTCATTCACGCGGAGCACGGCGGTGGTAACAACTCGACCTTTACGACCCATGTGGTCTCATCCACCGGTACGGATACATACTCCGCCGTGGCTGCCTCCCTCGGCTCCCTTAAGGGACCGAAACACGGCGGCGCCAACCTGAAGGTGCAGCGGATGTTCGCTGATATCAAGGAGAACGTGTATGACTGGGAAAATGAGGAGGAAGTGAATGCCTACCTGATCAGGATCCTTGAAGGAGACGCGTTCGACCACAGCGGTCTGATCTATGGTATGGGGCATGCCATTTATACGCTCTCGGATCCCAGGGCGGTGATCCTGAAGAAAGTGGCAAAAAGACTGGCTGAGGTAAAGGACCGCCAGAAGGAGTTTGCCCTGTATGAGACGGTCGAGCGGCTGGCTTCGCGCCTGCTGACCAGAAGAAAGATGCTTGCAAAGCCGATCTGCTGCAATGTGGACTTTTACAGCGGCTTTGTCTATTCGATTCTTGATATTCCGGAGCAGCTCTATACACCGATGTTTGCGATCTCCCGAATCTCCGGCTGGTGCGCGCATCGGATCGAGGAGCTGGTAAACGACGGAAAGATCATCCGTCCCGCCTACAAGTACGTGGGACATCACAGACCCTATAAGAATATTGCCGACAGAGAGTAATGACGGGTAACATTTCGGATCATTCCGAATTAGAGTTAAAGAAAGGAAGAAGCTATGAACACACTGGAACTGAGAAAAATGGCCAATGAGGTCCGCAAGGGAATCATTACGGCTACACACAGCGCAAAATCCGGTCACCCGGGAGGATCCCTCTCTGCAGCAGACGTGTTTACTTATCTATATTTTGAGGAAATGAATATTGATCCCGCAAACCCGGATGATCCGGACAGAGACCGCTTTGTCCTCTCAAAGGGACATACCACGCCGGGCTACTATTCGGTCATGGCCAACAGGGGATATTTCCCGGTCGAAGAACTGGAGACATTCCGCCATGTCGGCACCAGGCTTCAGGGACATCCCTGCATGCAGGATCTGCCGGGCGTTGACATGTCAACCGGATCCCTCGGGCAGGGCGTTTCCGTCGCGGTCGGGATGGCACTCTCCGCAAAGCTTCGCGGCAAGTCCTACCGGGTCTACTCCCTTCTGGGCGACGGTGAGATCCAGGAAGGCCAGGTCTGGGAAGCGGCCATGTTCGCCGGACACAGGAAACTTGACAACCTGGTCCTGATCGTTGACAACAACGGCCTTCAGATTGACGGAAAGATTACGGATGTCTGTTCCCCCTATCCCATCGATAAGAAATTCGAAGCCTTCAATTTCCATGCGATCAATGTGGAAGACGGCAACGACATGGACCAGCTCAGGGCTGCCTTTGCTGAGGCCAGAGGCGTGAAGGGCGCTCCTTCCGTGATCATCCTGAAGACCGTCAAAGGAAAGGATGTGTCCTTCATGGAAAACAACGCATCCTGGCACGGAAGTGCTCCGAACGATGAACAGTATGCCATTGCCATGTCAGATTTACAGAAAGTGGAGGAAGCATTATGTCAGAAGTAAAGAAAATTGCCACCAGAGAGAGCTACGGCAATGCGCTTGTTGAACTCGGCGCACAGCATGAGGAGATCGTGGTCCTTGATGCAGACCTGGCAGGTGCGACCAAGACCGGCATCTTCAAAAAACAGTTTCCCGACAGGCATATCGACTGCGGTATCGCCGAAGCAAATATGATGGACATTGCAGCCGGCCTGGCAACAACGGGGATGACTCCCTTTGCCAGCACCTTCGCCATGTTCGCGGCAGGAAGGGCGTATGAACAGGTCCGCAATTCCATCGGATATCCGCACCTGAACGTGAAGATCTGTGCGACCCATGCCGGTATCTCCGTCGGTGAGGACGGCGCGACCCATCAGTGCAATGAAGACCTTGCGCTGATGCGCCTGATTCCCGGAATGACCGTGATCTGCCCCTCTGATGATGTGGAAGCCAGGGCCGCGGTGAAGGCAGTCTATGAGATGAAAGGCCCCGCCTATCTGCGCTTCGGCCGTCTGGCGGTTCCTGTGATCAATGACCGCCCGGACTACAAATTTGAG
>JAGCAV010000311.1 GCA_017652545.1 Lachnospiraceae bacterium | reverse complement strand
CTTTTCAATGTCATAAATGCCATACTTTCTTTGATTTCCTGTTGTTTGATCAGATGTTTTTTGCTATACTCTTGTCGTCGCAGGCGGGAGCCTCTTTCTGATGCTTTATCATGCTAAAGTGTCGCTTTTACAGCGTTTATCCTTCCCCCTATGGTAAAAGTGATCTCCGGTTCTTCAACCGCGGCTCATCAAGGACAGCCTGCGTATCGTACAAATATCTGGAGGTTATATGTCATATGTAATCACTGACGGTAAAAGATACTGTCATCGTACCAAAACACGCGCGGTAGAGATCGTGAATGATCTTGATTCCGCCACAAGATTCGCCAATAAGGATATGGCGCAGAACATTCTGCAGCGTGCCACCAAAAAGCTGAGCGGATTTTCCCTGATGGAACTTCCCGCTGTCTCTGCCCGGGAGACGCCCGTGAAGACAAAGGCCCGGGGATCGGAAGAAAAGCAGAGAGGCAAAAAAACGCCGGCCAAAGAGACGCAGGCCAAAGAGATGCCGGTCAAGGAAACGCCGGATCAGACTGTTCTGTCCCTGAAGCAGACCGATGAGCCCGCTGCCGAGAAGCCGGCTCAGTCGGTCGAGAGCGAAGAAAAAGCCGGCCGCAGTGAGTCCCGCAAAAAAACACATCGGGGCGGACGCCGGAGGAAAAACAGTTCTCAGGAGAGCGCTTCATCCGAACAGGCCGCAAAAGCCGGCGGAAACGAAGCCGACGCATCTGAAACAAAAACGGCAGACGCAGAGGCCGAACCGGTAAAGGCAGAAGCAGAAAAAACAGAAAAGGCAGAAACAGAAAAAACCGAAGCCAAGACGGCAGCTGCCGTCGATCAGGCGGAAAAAGCCGACAAGGCTGCCGCACCGGAAGCAAAAGCTTCTCCGGCACCCATGCTTCCCCCGTCCTTCAGGATGGAGATCCGCGGCGGTGCTTCAAACCAGAAGCCTTCGCCCAAAAAAGAACTCCCCGAAGCCGCAGCTGCTCCGGCCGCCGCTGATGCGTCTGATTCCGCCGCAGCTCCCGCAGAGGAGACCACTGCTTCTGAACAGAACCGGTCCCGAAAAGCCGGCCGGTCACGCAGAGGCGGAAGGAAGAATCGCGCGGATGCAAACCAGCCAAGTGCTGCTGTGCAGGAAGTGCCAAAGCAGGAAGCGGACCAGACCGTTACATCCCCGCGTGAAGAGCAGCCCAAAGCAGAGTCGCAGGCTGCAGACCAGGTCGGAGCTGCCGCAGCGCCTGAAAAGCCTGCAGCTCCCGCGGCTCCCGTGATCCCGATGTTCACGGTCCAGACGCATCATGTGTCTGAAAACGCAGTGGCCAGACCGGTCCGGGCGGAACAGACAGCGAAGGAGTCCGATCATGCCGATCAGAAGCAGCCATCCGCTGCGGCTGTGTCTGAGCAGACCGCTCAAGGCACAGATGACAGAACTCTTGTCATCGAGACGGCACATGTGACCGATGCGCCGAAATCCGGGCAGGGCACTGACGGCGGGCGCGATTCCGGACGTACCAAAACCACGGGAAGAAGCAGAGGCTCACGCGGAGGAAGAAGCCGCGAAGAGCAGGGACGAGAATCTTCTGCAGTGAGAGAAAGCGCGGAAAAGAAGCCTGCTTCCGAAGCGGAAGCAAAAAGCGGCGAAAACAGCCGCTCAAGAGCGAAAGGCCGTTCAAAATCCGTTTCTTCCACCGAGTCGAAACGCAGGATCTTTACAACGCAGGAGCGCTATGAGATCTATAACCGGACAGAAGGACACTGCGGCATCTGCGGCAAGTTCATTCCGCTCGGAGAATATACGATCGACCATATCATCCCGCTTTCAAAAGGAGGCACCAACGATCTGGACAATCTTCAGGCCTGCTGCAGCTTCTGCAACAAGGCCAAGGATGACAGTATCGGAGATGAATTCTTCCAGCGCATCCAGAACATCTTCCTTTATCAGGCACAGCTGAAATTTGGCAAGAAGAAGCTGAAAAAGCTGAAAAAGGTAATGGATGAGATAGAGGAATAATCGCTTCCCCTGCTTTTGACAACTCAGTGGTCAGATCTGTCACCGGAACCTGGAAGGAGCGCCGGCGCTCTTTTCAGGTTCTCTGTTCTTTACCCGCTTGTTTACTGTGCAGATGTTCAAAGAGGTCGACAGGATGAAAAGTGAAAAGCAAAGACAGTTTATCAATAATCTACTGCAGGTGGCTGCCATTGTGGCAGTCATATGTCTGATTGTTCTCCTGTTTTTCAGAACCGGGACCTTCACCGGTGCCCTGAAAAAGTTTATCTCCATCCTGACGCCTTTCATCAACGGTTTCGTTATTGCTTATCTGCTGAATCCCCTGTGCGCCTTTTTCGAGCGAAGCCTGCAGAAACTGACGGCGGGATGGAAGCACAGGCCCGGCAAAGGCACTCTCCGTATGGCGGGCATCCTGCTCTCTCTTCTTTGTGCCGGCGTCGTCCTTGTCCTGCTGATCATCGCCGTGCTGCCTTCTCTGATCACCAGTATATCTTCCCTGGTAAGCCAGATCCCCGGAACGGTCAGCAGGTTTGAAGCCTGGCTCGCGACCCTGGACCAGGGCGAGGCGACTCATGAAGTCGTCAGCTATCTTCAGCAGATCACGAATACGCTCGTTGAAAAGCTTCAGAGTTATCTGAAGACCTCTTTCCTCCCCAATCTGCAGACGTATGTAACCAATGTGACATCCAGCTTTATGAATCTGTTCAACGTAATAAAGGATTTCGGTCTGGGCTGTATCGTCGCTGCCTACCTGATGGGAGAAAAGGAACGCTTCATCGCTCAGATCAGGCTGATCACATACGCGCTGCTTCCTGAGAAAGCGGCAAACTGGTGCGTCGGGGAAGTTCGTCTGACTCACAGCAAGTTCAGCGGATTCATCCGGGGAAAACTGCTGGACTCTCTGATCATCGGCATCCTGTGCTACATCTTTATGCTGATCGCCCGCATGCCTTATGCGGTGCTGGTCAGTGTCATCGTCGGGATAACCAATATCATTCCCTTCTTTGGGCCTTATATCGGCGCGGTCCCGTCCGCTGTCCTGATCCTCACGGTCAGTCCTTTCAAGTGTCTGGTCTTTATTGTGTTTATCATTCTTCTGCAGCAGTTCGACGGAAACATTCTCGGTCCTTCCATCCTGGGAGACCGCCTCGGCATCTCCGGCATATGGATCCTCTTTTCGATCCTTCTGTTCAGTTCGCTGTGGGGGTTTGCCGGCATGATCGTCGGCGTTCCGGTATTTGCCGTTCTTTATGATCTCGCGCAGAGAGGCATTTATTATCTCCTTCGCAAAAAGGACAAGACCCCTTTGATCGAGGAATACGAACAGGCTTTTCCCAGGGAAACCGCAAAAAAAGCCTCTCCCGGCAAATCCGGAAGAGGCGGCAGCAGTCTGCGGAAAAAGTAAGTTCATGGACGGAATCGTCACTCAAAGAGATCCAGCACTTCCTGTCTGACTTCGTCAGTCAGCGTCCCCGGTGTCCAGCCCACATCGACGGTGTCTCCCTCATACCTCGGGATCAGATGCATGTGGAAATGAAACACGGTCTGCCCTGCGCATAATCCGTTGTTCTGCAGCACATTAAATCCGTCACAGCCAAGCCCTTCAAACAGTTTTTTCCCAACCTTCTGCGCCACCGGGAGCGCTTCCCGTGCATAGGTTTCCGGCAGGTCGAACAGATTTGCCGCATGCTCCTTCGGCAGGATCAGGGCATGTCCCCTTGAAGCAGGACCAAGATCCAGGATAACCCTGAAATTCTGGTCTTCATACAGTGTTGCGGCCGGGATCTCACCGTTCGCGATCTTGCAGAAAATACAATTGTCGTCTCTCATCATCACACCTCTCGTCATACTTCCTTAAGCAGCTTCACTCTCCGCTCTCAAAACTTCGCTCTGCCTCTTGAAAGCTTCACTCTCCGTTCTCAAAACGCCGTCCTGCCCCTTGAAAGCTTCAACTCTCCACTCTCCACACTCCACTCTGCCTTATTATCCGGCTCCCAGGACGAATGCCAGCACAAAACCGGCGATCACACCGCCGATGTGGGCCATGTTGTCGGTCCCGGGCTCCACAAATCCCTGGGCGATCATCAGCGCAACCATTAAAAGCATACGCTCCAGACGGATCTGGCCCAGTCTGCCATGGCGCCGGATCACGACCAGCAGAAGCGCTCCGATCACGGCAAAGGCAGCACCTGAAGCGCCTGCTGAGACAGCATAATTGTGGGTACGCATCCCGACCAGGACAGACAGGACATTTCCGGCAAGTCCTCCGGCCACATAGATGACCAGATACCGGACCGGACCGATCACCTTCTCAAGAAGGTCTCCCAGCGTCAGCAGGCAGAGCATGTTGTAGAGCAGATGAACCACGCCAAAGTGAAGGAACATGGCGGTGAAAAGCCGCCAGTATTCCCCGTTTTCGACAATATACGGCGCATAGCAGGCTCCGTGGGCCGCCATAAAGGCAGCGCTTTCGGTATTCCCCATCAGGCTCAGCACAATAAAGACCGCGACATTGACCACAACCAGCGACAGTGTCACCTTACCTCTGGATCTTATGGCATTCCTGACTTCATCCGCTCCCGACATATCATCTCCATGTGCAGTTTTTATTTCATTGATCCATTATCCCAGCACACCGCTCTTCGCGTTCCTGAGAACAGGTATTTCCGTCTCGTCCTTGTCGTCCAGATGCTTTCCGCTGTACCGTTTCGTCTCAGAGACGATCACGCTGGACAGCAGCAGAACGGCAATGATATTCGGAATTGCCATCAGACCGTTCATCAGGTCCGCCAGGTTCCAGATCAGGTTCAGTTCCACCACGGAACCGACGAACACGCCGATGACCCACAGGATCTTGTATACCATGATGATCTTTTCACCGAAAAGGTATACCGCGCAGCGTTCTCCGTAATAATACCATCCCAGGATGGTGCTGAACGCAAAGGTGATCAGGCCGACGATCAGGATCGGCAGGCCGACATAGGGGATCTGTGAGAATGCCATACTGGTCAGTTCGCTGCCGTTTCCGGACAGGCCGTCAATCGACGGATGCTTGATGATGCAGGAAACCAGCACCAGTCCTGTCATCAGGCAGATGATTACGGTGTCCCAGAAAGTACCGGTCATGGATACCAGCGCCTGGCGCTTGGCATTTCTTGTCTGCGCGGCAGAGGCGACCAGCGGAGCGGAACCCATACCGGACTCATTGGAGAAAAGTCCTCTTGCAAAGCCGTACCGGCATGCCATGGCAACCGTGCTTCCGATGAAGCCGCCGCCGAGAGCTCTTGCGGAAAATGCGCTTGTCACGATGACCGAAATGGACTGGCCAAGCACGTCATGATTCATGATCAGGATCGCAATACAGCCGATCACATAGAACACAGCCATGAACGGCACCAGCATCTCAGACACTCTGGTAATGGACCTGATGCCGCCTATGATCACGAGCGCGACGATCACACTGAGGACGATCGCGGCAATATACGGTGAGATATGCAGGTTCTCCTTAAAGTTGGACGCGACGGCATTTGCCTGTACCATACAGCCGATACCGAACGCGCACAGGGAGGCAAGCAGCGCAAAGACAATGCCGAGCCACTTCATGTGAAGACCTCTGTCAAGCGCGTACATGGCGCCGCCGATCATGGTTCCGTTTTCGCTCTTGACCCTGTATTTAACAGCGATCAGGGTCTCCGCATACTTGGTCGCCATACCGAAAATACCGGTCAGCCACATCCACAGGACAGCACCCGGGCCGCCCAGGGCGATCGCCGTTCCCACACCGATGATGTTACCGGTTCCGATGGTGGATGAAAGAGCTGTCGTCAGAGCGCCGAACTGTGAGACATCTCCCTGCGCGTCCGGATCCCTGGTCACGGACAGTTTAATGGCCTTGAAAATGTGTTTCTGAATAAAGCCGGTCCGGACCGTCATGAAAAGATGTGTCCCGAACAGAAGGATGATCAGCGGCCATCCCCAGAGGAAATTGTCTACCGAAGAGATAATACCTGAAAAACTCATTGTTTGCCTCCTTACATGAATAACATTTATATACACAGACCAGGCAGGAAACCGTCCGCTTCACCCATGGTCTGCCGTATTCTTCAATCCCGTTCCGGCAGGAACGGCGCACGCCTTCTCAGGCCTTTCCATCGCACCCGCACACCTTCATCCGGTTTTTGACCAGTTCCGTGACGGCTGCCATTCCGACTTTACCGAAAGCCTTCGGATCAAAGGCATCCGCATCCTTTAATGCCAGCTCTCTGCAGGCATCCGTGAACGCCTTGCGAAGTTCTGTGGCGAAATTGACTTTGCAGATTCCTCTGGAAACACAATCCCGCACATCGTCATCCGAAAGGCCCGATGCGCCGTGAAGAACCAGCGGGATATCCACGACTTTACGGATCTGGCTTAAGCGCTCCTTGTCCAGGACCGGTGTTCCGACATAGAAACCATGCGCCGTGCCGATCGCCACAGCCAGAGAGGTAATGCCCGTGCGCTCCACGAATTCCTGTGCCTCGGCGGGATCCGTGTTTGTATCGGCTTCCGCCACAAGGTCGTCTTCCTTGCCACCGACTTTGCCAAGCTCCGCTTCTACCGGGATACCCGAGGCTCTTGCCACATCTGCGGTCTTTTTCGTCACGGCAATATTCTCCTCAAAAGGCAGCTTGGAGCCGTCGATCATCACAGAGCTGTATCCTGCACAGATCGCCCGGACAGCCAGGTCAAAGCTGCTGCCGTGATCCAGGTGAAGACATACGGGCACTGAGGCCTTCTTTGCCTCCGCCTTTACAAGAGCAGCAAACGTATCCAGCGTTCCATAGCGGATCGTGGAGGGTGTCGTCTGCAGCATCACGGGTGCGCGCAGTTCCTCTGCAGCCGCGATGATCGCCTTGACCATCTCCATATTCTCACAGTTAAACGCGCCGACCGCATAACCTCTCTTCTGCGCATCCGGCAGCATCCATTCCGATGTCACATACGGCATAGCATCCTCCTTCCATACTTCCGCCCCGGTCTGTCTTCTCAGTCATATTCACAGACACCGTTCTTTCGTACCTGTGTTCCAAAATAACCCCTGACAAACTCCTAGTATACACGAATCGGTTCATCTTTGCAACGATGCAGTGAATTGAAGTGCTGAAGCATAAAGTCAGGTGTGAACCGGCGGCGGAAAACGGCGTGAAGCCCTGCCCGGTCTTGACAGGAGGCGCTTTGTCCGCTACGATTCGTCTTGAAAAAAAGTCTGAACGATCGGGCAGAGAGGATATCAGGATGAGAAAAATAGAAAATGAGTATCTTTGCGTAATGGTTGATGACCAGGGTGCCCAGCTGAGCTCCCTGTATGACAAAAAAAAGGCCCGGGAACTCCTGTGGAGTGCCGACCCTGCGGTATGGGGATATCATGCCCCTGTTCTTTTTCCCTTTGTCGGAATGGTCAACAACGGGCAGTACAGATATAAAGGGGAAACCTATCAGATCAGACAGCACGGCTTCGCAAGACAGAGTCTTTTCGAATGCACTGCCCACACGGATCTTTCCGTAACACACCGGCTGACTGCGGGTGATGAGACCCGGAAACTGTTCCCGATGGATTTTTGTCTGGAAGTGACCCACACACTCGAAGAAGGCAGTCTGCGGGTTGGCTGGAAGGTCACCAATCCCTCCCCGGAAGACCCGCTCTTCTTTTCAATCGGCGCCCATCCGGGCTTTACCGTCCCCCTGTGTGAACAGGACCGCAAGGAAGACTGCTTCGTTCTGTTCCACGGCTGCGATGAACTG
>JAGCAV010000310.1 GCA_017652545.1 Lachnospiraceae bacterium | reverse complement strand
TCCAGCACCTCATCCGTGTCTTCCCGCTGGAGCGCAGCTGCTTCCGGATCATTCGTCCCCCGCGGCATCCCCGTCAGCTGGACAGCGTGTACAGGCTTCGGCCCGCCGATGAACTGATTCAGAAACTTGCTCTGCCTCTCCAGGGTCTCGATCTCGATCACGATCTCTCTGTAATTCTCCAAGAGCTCCCGTTTGGTCATAATCATCCCTCCCACGATAACAGGATCGAGATTGCGAATGTAAAGAAAACAGCCAGGAAGATACAGACCAGTGTGAACCGTTCGTCATCCGTCATTCTTACTCGCCGCCCTTCTTCTTGAATATCCTATAAATTGTTCCCGTGTTATGAACCTGCTGCCGCACTTTTCGCACTCACGCTTTCGGATCATCGTGCCGAACTCTTGCCTGACTTCCAGCACCTTCGCGAAAATCGGCTCCTTGCATTTAGGACACTGGATTCGGTCTTCTTTTTTTCTCTGGCTCATGAGCTCCGCCTCCTTCCAGTGCGATCTCCTGTTCTTCCAGGAGCCGGACGATCGTCTTCGCATCGCCGACGGGAACGTAAACGAAATCGTAGTTTTCCTCGTGCGCGGTCTTGATCAGCCGGCGCAGCTGCTTCACCTTCCGCTCCCTGTCCGTCATTTTCTTGTCGCCTCCATTCTTGATCTGCTCATAATTCGCCTCCTGCAAGTGGAACCAAAGGAACCAAGGAACCGAAATTCCTTATATATATAATTTCAAAATAGTTTTTTATATATTTTTGGTTCCATTGGTTCCACTTTTCTTTATAAGTGTTGAAATATAAAGGATTAAGGGTGGAACCGAAGGTGGAACCGACGTGGGACTGACGGCACAGAAATTATCTCCAGGAAGGGAAAAACGGGTTTGTTTTTTTGAATCCCTTTTGTCTTCCCCAGGTTGTGGATATCTTTCCGTCCATCTTCACCCATCCTGGAACGTTCATGATGATCTGTGTAATTGCGATCGAGTCGCTGCGCGCAGGTTTGCTTTCCGCAGGTTCTCCCAGCGCGTTGTGCCACAGTTCAATCACGCTGACCGTACTGTTCGGCGCCTTCTTCCGATCTTCCAGATACTGTTCAATCGCGCCGATTCGCCAGTCGTCCTCCATCGCCGCTTCCTGGGCGGCCCGGATCTGTTCCAGCACTTCCTTCTTTGCGAACGGCTGCAGATCGCCTTCCCGGAATCTGCACACAGCCTCCGCCCATGCCTGGTTGATATAATCCCTGACTTCCGTCTCATGATCCAGCAGCTTGTATCCGTCGCTCTTACAGATCACAGGGTAGAACCGGCGGTTGCCGGTCTTGTCCGTCAGGAACTGTGGGTTGTTTGTCGTGCCGATGAATACGCACCTCCGCGGAATTGTCTGCACGTTCTTCTGGTACGGCGGCCGGTAGCTGTCTTTCTGACTCGTAATGTATGCCTTTACAGCCTCCGCTTCTTTCACACGGGTCATGGCCATCAGCTCAGAAACCTCGCCGATCCACACGCCGCGGATCGCTTCGATGCCTTCCTTGCCGGCGATGGTCTTGATCTCCTGATAGAACTGATCCTCGATATTCAGCCATCGGACGATGGTGCTCTTGCCGGCGCCCTGGCCTCCGATCAAGACGATCATGTCGTCGAACTTGCAGCCCGGGTTGTAGGCTCGATGGATTCCGCCGGCGAAGATCAGCCTGGAACACTCCCGGATATAATCCGTGTCATCCGCTTTCATTACATCGTGGAGGAAGTGTTCCACCCGCGGTTTCCCGTCCCATTGCAGGTTGTCCAGGATCGCCAGCAGAGGGTTCACCTTGTGGCTGCTGAAGTAGATCAGAAGAGCGTCCTGAAGTTTATTCTGGCTATACATGGAGTATGTCTGTTCAAAGTATGCACGCATCCGGCTCTCTTCTGTGTCCGTCCATTCCTGCCACATGTGCGTTCGAGGATTCTTAAACTCAGGCTTTCCGGTCATCTCGTTGAGTCTCAGCCGGTCGCCGTAATGGTTGGTGATCAGCCGGTGGAAATTGTCGATCGTTGGCTTTACCTGGAGACCGGCGGCCTTGACTTCTTCCGTGATCAGGCTGACTTCGCTCTTCGCCACTTCCTCCGCCATGCGGCCACCTCCTCCCGGAAATTGTCGATCTTTTCGATTCTGTACTCGTCGTATTGCGAGATCTCGTCAAACATGTGCAGGAAGTCAAAATCAGCCGGCTGCAGCTTATCGACCTGGCCGGTCTGCTTCATCATCTCAATCTCCTTCACCCTGGCGAGATTCATCCGCATATCCGTCTCGATCTTCGCCTTCAGGGCATCGCAGTAGCTGTTGATGGTTTCAACATACTGATCAAGCCAGCGCTGGCGGTTCCGTTCCATCTCCGCCCGGAATGGGTCCTCGTGCGGATCTTCCAAACCAAGGCGCATTGCCTTATCAATGGCAGTGATAGCCGTCCGAAAGTCGCAGCCCTCGTGCTCCATCACGAAATCCACAACGCTGCCGCCTTTCCCGCAGCCGAAGCAGTGCCAGCCGCCGGAGCCCGGGTACACCTTCAGGCTTGCATCCTTGTCTCCGTGGAATGGGCACACCATGAATCCATGCTTTGTATGATATCCGTACAGGGCAAGGATCTGGCCCATTGTCACACTGTCCCGGATCGTTTGGGCTGAGCTCCGCAGGTCCATTTACAGATCACTCCTCCCGATATAATCCGGGACTTCCGGCACTTTGCCGTCTCTGTACAGATCATCAAATACGTCAAGAATCGCGTTTGTCAGATGCCAGGCGAGAGGATTCTTTTTGAATCCGTACTTCTGGGCGATGTTCGCCAGGTCGCTTGACAGAAAGATCAGCTCCTCCCTCTCCATCTGCTTCCATCTGTATTTGTTGTATATCTCGTAAACCTCTCCGAAAATCTTTTCATCCTGTTCTGGCATTACTTTCTCCTCCCCATCAGGTAATCAATCAGTTGTTTTCCTGTTTCCCGCGGGTGGCAGAACCGGAAGCGGACGTCATATTCATCCTGCATGGTGATCATGGCTTTTCGGAGGATGTCCGGCTTGAATTTGTGCATCGGCAGTCCGTCCCAGCCGATGGGAGAGCGCCAGTAATCCAGGCGCCCTCCAGGCAGCTGTTCCTCTGTCAGCACGATCAGCCGGATCCCGCAGCGCTGGGCCCGGACGCACTCATCGCGGAAACGGTCATGTTCCTGGAACACGCACATGGCGAGTTCCGGGACGCCGTACTTTGTGTCCACACTGATGTCTCCCTTGCCAGCGATCTGGTAGTCGCCGACATTCAGGGCCTGCCGGATGATCTCTATGCCGTGCTTCTCGCAGTATTTCCGGACGTTCTCATGCTTTCCGATCTGCTGGCGGGTGTCCTCATAAAGAACCATCGCCGTCACCTCAGAAAGGCAGTTCGTCCGTCTCCACGCCGACAAAGCCGGTCTGTTCGTCCACGCCGGTCACGGTCTGGCCGCTGGGCTTCTTCGGCTTCATGGTTTCCACAATGCCATTCCGGACATCGTCCGCCACTTCCAGGCGTCCGATCTGCGTGTAGGGGTTGCCATTATAGGATCCTTCGCGGACATTGATGCCGACGGTCTTTCCCTTCAGCTTCTTCTCGTCCCAGTCCCACTTGTATCCAGGGTTGCTTTGCTCAATGCAATAGATGGCATTATTAAAAGTCCGGATGTCCCATTCCGGGTGGCTGCGGTTCGCGTTGTCCGGGTTCGGCACCTGAATCCGCAGGTCGCCCTTATACTTCGCCTCGAATTGCTGCTGATAGCCGGCGCTCTGGCTGTCGTTCTCATACCGCTTGGTATAATATCCGGCAAACTCACCTTCGATAATGTCCAGGCGGAGGACCAGCTGCTGATCCGGCTCCTTGCCGTCAACCTTCACGTTCTTGATACCGGCGACATAGGTACCGGCCGGCAGCATGGGGAACTTTTTTCCGCTCGCTTCGCTTTTGAATCCTTCGTACTGTTTCATAATTACTTTTCCTCCGTTTTCTTAGTTTTTGTGATAGGTTCCATTCCGTAATATTCACGAATTGTTTTATCCACCAGGGCCAGGTCATTCGGGATCCGGTCCAGGAACATCTCTTCTGGGCTCTTCGTTGTGTCATAGCCGCTGGACTGCGTCAGGAACCAGTGGCCCTCCGTGTTGATCTCCGTCCGGAGCACGATGTCGAACAGCCCTTCAACCGTCAGCTTCTCATCCAGCATCTTCCCGATGGTCTTGGCCTTCACCTTGCCGTTGTTGTCGGTTTCCGTGTGGTGCAGGAAGTAGACGATCACGTCCTCCGGGGCCTTGTTGATCACGAAGTGGATCAGGTTCCGGAAATTCAGCGCCATGTCCGTGAACTTCTGGTATCCGACCTCACTGGCCCGGTCGAAGAACTCATTCACTAGCAGGTACTGGCTGTCGTCGATCACGTACTGCTTCAGCTTCGGATCTGACAGTGCTTTCATGATGTCGAAATATGTAGCGTTCTGCTTGCAGCGGAACTGCTTCCGGAACGGCAGCCGTGGCTTTTCAACTAGGAAAATGCCGACCTCGTCCGGGTTCATGTTTTTGATGGCGAAAGTCTTGCCGCTGCCGCTCTCGCCCAGGATTAGAACGGGGATTCCCATTTAATCACCTCCCGAGTATTTTTCTTGAAATATTCATTGCAAAATCATAAATAAGAGCGTTGCCTATCCTTGCCTTGCGTGCATATCCTTCATTGTCAACAACAACATCTGCGATCTCAGCAACAAACCACATTGATTTCCTTAATTCTTTACTTGCAAACATTGTTACAACAGGGATACCTTTGCCAACAGCAAAACCGATTTCGCATAATGTTCCAAAGCATGAGTCCGAATCAATATATGCAAACACAAAATCTGAAGATGTTATCTGGTTTTTACATATAATCGGCACAAGCTCTGACGGAACACCTGTACCAGAACACAGATCCGGATAAAATCCATGATTAGTATCGAAATCAGCATCAGAATAAGCACCAACTCCGTGAGACTCGGCGCCGTGATAACATCCATGATCGCAACAGATAAAGAACGGTCCCGTTGTATATAGGCCATCTATGTATGTCGCTGATGGTTTTTTTATATAAATTTCATCCGGAAGCTCGTCTACACGCTGAACAATCTTTTCGCGCCATCCGTGATGTCCTATTTTTCCGGCGAGGTATACCATCATTACTTAATCACCACACTTTCCGTCGTCTCCAGCGCTGCGCCTGGGATCTCATAATCATTCTTCAGCGCCTTCTTGATCTCGTCTTTCCGCAGTTCCGGCTCCGGGAACTTCAGGAACCGTTCCGGATCTTCCAGTGTCTGCAGGAAGCTGATCAGCTTCTTCTCATCCGCTACGGCCACCCGCTGGCTGTGTGTCTGGTACACGTTGCACCGGGGCGTCTTCAGTTTTTCGCCGTCCAGGGCGATCAGCAGCCACATCTTCAGCCCGGAGATCTTGTTGTCCAGGGCACGCTTCCGGGCCGTCAGCTTGTCGGCCTCCGCCTTCACGGCCTCCGCCTCCGCGTTCAGGTCCTTGATCCAGAGGGCAACGCCCTCCAGCTTCCGATCGCGCTCCATTTGTAGCGCGGTCAGCTTCCCGGAGTCCAGGATCTCGCCGGTTTCCATGTCGACGCAGTCCAGGATCTCCTGGTCGATGTCATACAGTGCTCTCATTGTTTTCTCCTCCGCTCTCTTTTATGTCGATCGCCAACTGATTCCATTCTTCTTTTTCTTTCTTCTTACAATCAGGACACATCGTCTTGTATTTGCTGAACTTCCACCCTTGGCTTTCAAAAAACTCGACCGTGTATTTTTTATCAATACCTTCGCCAACAAGGGCGGTTTCTTTTTCGCAGACTGTGCACTTGATAGGGATCTGTCTAAACCCTGCCATATTTACTTTTGTTCCTTTCTCGTGGTACAATAACCATGTATTCATCTTGCTTACGGCCGGTTGACGTTGCAGCGTCGCCGGTCACTTTTTTGTTTCATACCCGACACACAGATCGCTGAACCTGTCCAGGTCTTTCTTCAGGAAGGCCGGCCGCGGCTGTTCCATGTCGATCCGGTAGGTGATCACCTTACCGTCGCTCATGGCGATCCGGACGGTCTCCGGATATTTGCCGCCGATGGGTCCGTATTTCGCGTCCACCTTTGGCAGCGGCAGCACTCTCAGGTCGCTCACACTTCCACCCCCAGCCGTTTCAGGATCTCCGGTAGATCGTTCAATATGGCCTTCCACACCTGCACCTCCAGGCTCACTTCATCCCCGTGCGGCGTCCGCCAGTCGATGCAATGGTGGTCAAAGTCCCTGTAGAACTCGCCGTACTGATTGTGCCGGACTGCTGTTACCGTGAAT
>JAGCAV010000027.1 GCA_017652545.1 Lachnospiraceae bacterium | reverse complement strand
TCCACCGTCAGGAAATGGGAGAACGGCATGATCAAGAACATGGGGCGCGATAAGATCGCCGCGCTTGCTAAGGTTCTTCAGATCAGCCCGGTCGAACTGGTCCCGGGCCCGACGGATTACCAGACGCCGGAATCCCTCAGCCCGGAGGATCAGAAGCGCCTTGAGTCTCTACACCAGGATCCGCGTTTGGGTCTCCTCTTTGACCGCACGCGCAAAATGAGCCACGAAGATGTGGAATTCATGCTGCAGATGGCCGACCGCATCCTGAAGGAGCGCGACAGCGAATGATGAAAAAAACTGACATCACCTCCGGTACGATACACTCGGAGGTGATGCCAATGCGTGACTACCGCGTGACCCTTGCCAACCTGCCGACCAGCGTCCGCGGCTTTGTCTTCCTGGAAGAGGACGGAGTCCCGCGGATCGTCCTGAACGCGAACCTCACCCGGGAGCAGAACCGCAAAACATACGACCATGAGTGCGGCCATATCGACCGCGGCGAACTGAACGACACGGATTACAATGAATACGGAGGCGATGCAAAATGACACTGTCCATCATGAAGAGACTGATCACCATCATCCTGATCCTGGCGCTGACCCTTCCGGCAGCTGCTGTCGCCGAGGAACAGGATCAAATCGTCGGCACATGGTATATGTATTGTAATGTGCCTGGATCTCCAATGGAATCATCTTACCCTGATCTGGATTCTTCCCTTATTTTGTTTACATTTGAGAAGTCCGGAAACGTATTTTATATTGAACTCGATTACAAAGGAACAAATGTCACGACGAACGATAGAGTCATTGCTGGAAAATGGGAAAAAGACGGTTCAAATTATAAGGTCAGCATTATTGCCGGAGGTGTTTCCGACGCTTTCATAAAAGACGGAATGCTTCATGCCGCTGTTTTTAACTCTGAGCTGTATATGGTTCTGAGAAAACTGGAGCCTTTTGATTTTTACAATGAAATGTATAGGAAGTGACAGGAACGAACTGAACGAACCGACCTACAACGAATACGGAGGGAAATAATATGAAAAAGATGCTCACCATCATCCTGATCCTGACACTGATCCTTCCGGCAGCTGCCTTGGCAGATATCCCGGACATTTCTGGTCTGTCATATGTTGAACTGCTTGCGCTGCAGAACAAACTGAATCTGGCTATATGGTCGTCCACTGAATGGAAAAGGGTTACTGTTCCGCCAGGAGTATGGAAAATCGGAGAAGACATTCCAGCTGGAAAATGGACCATTATGCCAGGCAGCGGAATCGGACCGAACATGATACATTACTCCCCGTCTCTCGATCAGACAGGACATAATGTTGAATATGTATATGGGAAATCCGTTATCGAATATGTCTGCAGCGCATCATCTGCTTTGAATGATGGAACATATAAAAACGAGGCATACTTCGACCTTGAAGACGGATACTATATTTATCTCGGATGCACAGTATACTTTACTCCTTACTCCGGTAAGCCTTCTTTCAATTTTGAGTGAGGTGATCATCACGAACTGCGCAAAATGCAAGCGATCTTTCCAGGATGACGCCGTCTTCTGCCCTTATTGTGGAAAAAAGCAGGCAGTTCTGCCAAGAAAGACACGCGCCAAGTCCCGCGGCAACGGCACCGGGTGCGCCTATTACTCAGCAAAATACCGCTACTGGATCGCCCAGGTGATCACCGACTGGATCGAGCCGACCGACAGGACGAAGCGGCTGATCCCCGTCAAGAAGACGAAGGGCGGATTCAAACGACGGGAGGACGCGCTGGCCTACTGCCAGCAGCTGAAGGATCAGGGACCGGATCCGTCCAAGCTGACGCTGAAGGAGATCTTCGACCAGTGGGAAGACTGGTACGCTCCCCGGATCGATGCGTCGACAATGGCGGGATACCGTGCGGCCTTCAGCTATTATGGAAGTCTGTACACGCGCCCGATCATCGGCATCAGCGCCGGCGACCTGCAGGAGTGCATGGATGCCTGCCCGCGCGGAAAGCGCACCCACCAGAACATGAAGGTCGTGGCGGGGCTGGTCTGGAAGTACGCGAAGGACAAGCACATCGTCAGCCAGGTCGAATCCGAGAACCTGTACACCGGGAAAGGCGCCTCCAAGAAGCGCGAATCGCTGACGGACATCGAAGTGGAGAAGATCCGCCAGGCGATCGGGCAGTACCGGTACGCGGAATATATCTTCTGCCTCTGTTATCTGGGCTTCCGTCCAGGCGAGATGCTGGAGATCCGGAAGGATCAGCTGACAGAGCATAAAGGCCGGCTTTTCATCATTGAAGGCAAAAAGACGGCCGCCGGCATCAGCCGGACCGTTCCTGTCCACCAGAAGATCGAGCAGATCATCCGGAGCCGGCTGATGGTCCCGGGCACGGATCTCGTCTTCCCGCAGTACACCTTCAGCAAGGCCTCCAAGAAACGCCCTGTGCCCCTTTTTACCGGCTTCAAGGAGATGAGTGACAACTACTTCAGGGAGATGGTATTCAAGCCGATTTGCGCCTCTCTGGGCATCGCTGAGGGCAAGGTACCGTACTCCGCCAGGCACACCTTCAGCGACAAGCTGAAGTCCGCCGCCGGTGACGACATCGACAAGGCGCGGCTGATCGGACACAGCGATTACACCTTCACACAGACCCGCTACCAGAGCACAAACCTGGACGAGCTGAAGGCGGTCGTTGACAGCATGAAATAGTTTGGTCAAAGGTGGTCAAATTCGGGCTACCACCGAACTACTACCGAGCAAAATGCCATGAACCGTTGAAAACAAATATTCCTGCCACGACTACGAATCAAAAGGTCGTGGGTTCGAATCCCGCCGGGCTCACCAATCCCGGAGCGTTGAAAAATAAGGCGCTCCGGGCTTTTTTATGCCGTTTTTGAGCAATAAAAAAAGACCGGCTTTTGGTACCCAAAAACCGGTCTACTACCGAGCTACTACCGAGTTAGTTTTCGCCGTCAG
>JAGCAV010000026.1 GCA_017652545.1 Lachnospiraceae bacterium | reverse complement strand
TCAAGGCCGTACAGCAGCGCGTCCTCATCCATACAGTAGCGGCTGTTGTGATGAGGAACATCACATCCTTCGGCACTGCCGGCTCCAAGTTCCACAAAAAAGCCGGGACAGTTTTCCTGCAGGGCCGAAAAGTCTTCCCCTGGCATCAGCAGGCCGATCTCAAAAACGCGCTCCGGTCCGAAAATTTCCGTCAATAGAGTGCGCGAAAGCTCAGTCAGGCCGGGATCATTGACAACAGACGCATATCCCTTTTCAAAACGGAAGTCATATCCTGCACCGTGCGCGTCACAGATGCCCTTCACGATCTGTTCCATCATTTCCGGCAGAGACGTCCGTGTTTTTTCGCTGAATGTCCGGGTCGCGCCGGAAAGATATGCCTCCCGCGGGATCACGTTGTAAACATTGCCTGCCTTTACCTCACATACCGACACCACGGCAGCTTCCGAGGCAGGAATCCTCCTGGAGACGATCGTCTGCAGGTCCGTGATGATCTGGGCAGCGGTGACCACCGGATCCACACAGGCTTCCGGGAAAGCGGAATGCCCCTCAGAGCCGATGACCCTGATCTCAAACCGGTCAGTCGCACTGGTCAGCGCACCGGAGCGGACGCCGAAATGACCCGTCGGATAGGATGAACTCAGGTGCAATCCGTACAGTTCATCCACGCCCTCCATCATACCGGCACGCAGCATCTCCACAGCGCCTCCCGGCGGTTTTTCTTCCGCATGCTGAAAGATAAAGCGCACCTCTCCTTTCAGGGAAGCCCTCTCTTCGGCCAGGATTCTCACGGCCTCCAGCTGCATTGCGGCATGGCCGTCATGACCGCAGGCATGCATCACGCCCTTATTCACAGACGCAAACGGCAGCTCTGTCTGTTCCCCGATCGGCAGCGCGTCAATATCTGCCCGGAAGGCGATGGTCCGGCCCGGAAGGTCTCCCTTGAGGACTGCCACCACACCTGTTTCGGTCGGACGCAGCAAAGTGACGCCCGGTATTTTTTCCAGTTCCCGGATGAGGTAAGCCGTTGTATCAAATTCCTCGAAGGAAAGCTCGGCATGCGCATGGAGATAACGTCTTGCCGCGATCAGGTCTTTCCCGGCTTTTTTTACTTTTTCTGTAAACATAAAGATCACTCTCTCTCACTGGTACATACAGTCAGCACATTGTTCACTGTCAGGATTCCCGCCGTTTTTCTGATCGCCGGGGAAGCAGGCGGAATAAAGAACGCTGAAGATATGCTGCTGCTGTCGATCTTTCCGAGATTGGTCACGCTGTACCCGTCTGCTGCTCCAAATCCGAAAAACATGTTTCCGATGAACCTGCCCGCCTCACTCGGGAAGTTTCCGCGGCAGGAAATAAACGCCGCGTCGAGCAGGCCCGGGTCGAGGTCCGCATAGCACTGCAGAACAAGATAGAGATCAGAAGGACGGGCCATTTTTTTCCGGACCCGTTCGTGGACCTCCCTTGCCAGCATATACGGATCCTTTGCCTTTTTCATCTGACTCTGACTGACTTCTATGCTGAAGGCCGTGGAATAATTACCCAGTGCGCCTTCCTGATAAAACCCGAGGCGGTCGCGCAGATCAAGGGCGATGATGACTTTCCTGGTCCGGTCTTCGATCATCATCCGGGCCAGGAGATAATCGTTTACCGTCACCCGGTTTTCATGGCATTTCTGCCGGATTTCATCCATCTCTTCAGGTAAGATCCGCGACAGGGAATGGCTTACTTCATCCTTCTTAAGAAACGCATCGGCAAACGTATGGTATGCCTGATAGGAAACCTTCTGCTGTTCCTTCGCCCAGGTCCTGTTCGCCCTGCTGACCAGGATCCGGCTGATCAGCGGCATACGGGAATCATCCGGGAAGTCTTCTTTTGAGGAGATCAGTTTCTCCGGAGCAGGTTTCGGTGCGATGCCGGAGCCGTAATCAGCCGCCAGTTCTTCCGAAAGCCCCAGTGCGCCTCTCCCGTCTGCCAGGAGGTGATGAAACACCAGCAGAAAGCAGGTTTTTTCACCCATCTTCCAGGCAGCGATCTTCAGCATGCCTTCCTCAAACAGATCCCAGTCGCGTCCTGTCAGCTGCCGGTACGTATCCATCACAACCGCCGAGTCCGTTCCGGTGATCTCCTGCCCCTGCAGAAGGAGCCCGGTCTGCGGACTGTCTGTTATCCGGTAGTAATAGGCATTCTGCTCCTTTTCATATCCCAGCAGGGCTTTCAGGAAAGGATGGGCAGCGGACAGCCTGTCCATTGATCTCCTGATCAGTGCCTCATCATAGGGATGATCGACCGACATGACGATCCCGAAGCACATATTGGCGCACATCAGATGTGCCCGTTCCGTAAAGAGCTTCTGCATTGTCTGTTCTCTCCTCGAAACATGGTTTTGTCTGTTCCAGTATAGCACAAATTCGGGTCTGCAGACCAAACGCCCGGGCAAATTATTCTGTGTCAGTACACGTCTGAGGTTCTGTGTATTTCTGCGTTTTTTTCAACAATTCAAATGGCGCAAATCAGAAAGAGACAGGGGATATTCCCCTGTCCCTTTACGATTAATTCCCCTTTTTATGCCTCCTGGCATAGTCCTCCCGGATCGGAGCACAGCACGCGTCTATTGCCATTTCGGTTTCCTCCCTGCTGCCGGACCTTCTCACAGCGGAAACTGTCTCGGCAAGCACCCGGAAATTCAGGGCGGTTCCCTTGTGATCGCATTCATAATTGACCGCCCTGTTCGCGCTGATCCCGAACCGTCCGGCCACCTCAATGGCATCCATGTTTGCGCCAAGGAACAGGAATTCCCATCCGTTCCTCTCTCTCTCCTTCTCGACCATCTGCCTGACCTCTTTGTAATCATAGGTCCGGCTCGCGTTTTCCATGCCGTCCGTTGTGATGACAAAGAGGGTTTTTTCTGGCCTGTCCTCTTCTCTGGCATACCTGTGGACATTTTCGATATGGCGGATCGAACCGCCGATCGCATCCAGCAATGCCGTACATCCCCTGACGTAGTACTGTCTGTCATTCATCGGTTCGACTTTGCCGACCGGAACCCGGTCATAAAGCACCTCCGTCCTGTCATCAAAGAGTACGGTGGAAATATACGCCTCTCCGTCCTCCTTCTGCTGCTTTTCGATCATGGCATTAAAGCCGCCGATCGTATCCGACTCCAGTCCTCTCATGGAACCGCTTCTGTCCAGAATAAACACCACTTCCGTTAATCCTTTTTTCATCATAAAGCCCTCCTTTTTCCGCTCACCGGCGGGTGAAACAGCCGGTGATTTCTTCTGATGGCCTTATTATACGAAAAAGGATCCGGAAACAGGTCTCCCGTGAAGCGACCTTTCCGGTTTCCTTCTTTAGCGCCCGGTCAGGAAATGATGCATGGCAGGCCATGCTCCTCGAGCTGGATATCCAGTTCGATCATGTCATAGATCTCATTCTCGATGAAATAGGAGAAAATGATATCCGTCTTGTCGCAGGGGGACAGTGCATAACCCGCCCTGGCCAGCAGATCCTTCGATTCATCAAGGCTCAGCTTTGCTCCGACGCAGAGGCAAAGGGCTGTCAGCTTCTGGGGATGGTAATCCACGTTGTTCTTGATCTTCGAAAAGATCTTCTTGTCCACAACAGCTCTTTTATAGACCTCCGCGTTGCCCATATTCTTATCACGGATCAGGTACATCAGGTACTGGGAAAAAGTATCTGACAGATGGCTCATGCGCTCTTCAAGCCTGCGCTCATGCCGCTCCTGAAAGTACGGAGCCAGCATATCCTCCTTTGACAGGTCAGGTGCGGCTGACGCATCCATGTGCGGCAAAGAAACTGATTTCTTTTCCTCCTTTTTAAAGATCGATCCACTGAAAAGACTTTTCCGGGATTTCCTTCTTTCCGGGGCAGACGCAGCAGCCATAGGGGCCTGTTTTGCCAGACTCATTTCCATGCTGCGCTCTTCCTGAGCGGACTTCCCGATTCCTCTGTCCGGAGACCAGGCACCATACTCTTCTGCCTGTTTTTCATCTACATATCTCTGGTCGATGTATTCTTCCAGATCCGGATAAAGCCTGCTGCCCAGTTTTGTCATCCTTCCGCCGAAGACGACCAGCAGAATCTCCATTTCATGGTTCAGAAGAAACGCATTGATCTCATCAACCGCGATCCGCAGTCCCTCTTCTTTGGGATATCCGAAACTCCCGGTGGAAATCAGCGGAAAAGCGATCGATCTGAGTTGATACTCTTTCGCCAGCTGCAGGCTCCTCCGGTAGCAGGAACGGAGTTTTTCTTCTTCGCCCCGGTCCCCGCCCGAGTAACGCGGGCTGACCGCGTGAATGATATATTTTGCCGACAGCTGAAAGCCAGGCGTGATAAAGGCCTCTCCCTCCGGCACTTCACCGATCTTCTCTTTTCTGTAAGCAAGGAGTTCATCATAGCCTGCCGCCGTGTATACAGCGCTGTCACAGCCGGGACCAACGGCCACGTACTGATTTGCCGTATTCACGATGGCATCTGTACGCATCCGGGTAATGTCGTTGCGAACGATCTTGAATGACATATCAATACCTCTCTTTGTATACGGTCCTGTTTACGCAAAAGCTGCCCAGATCACTGCGATGATCAGGGAGGGAAGCAGATTCGCGACCCGCACCTTCTTCCCCCAGAACAGATTCACACCCACACAGAAGATCAGAACCGATCCGACCAGGGACAGGTACGCCATCGCCTGATCCGTGATATACGGCCTGATCAGAACAGCAAAGGCTGTCACCAGCCCCTGCAGCAGTCCCACAGGGATCGCCGAGAAGATACAGCCCTTTCCGAGGGATGCCGCCATGACCATGACGATCACCAGGTCCAGAACAGCCTTGGCGAACAGGATGGAATGGTTCCCGGCAGCGCCGTCCTCGATCGATCCGACAATGGCCATGGCGCCTATGCAGACCGTCAGCGAAGCAGTCACAAAGGCATTTACAAAGCCGGCATCTTCGGCATTCCCGCTTTTTTGCTTGAGCCATTCCCCGAACTGCTCGATCCGTCTCTCCAGGTCGATCCATTCCCCCAGAATGGCACCTGCCGAGAGGGAGGCGATCAGCATCATGGTCCCGGTCGTTTCAAGCTTCCCGTTGCCTGCAAGCACAAACATCTGCTGCAGCGCGCCGGCAATCCCGATGAACAGAACACAGACCGCGTTCGCGAGCAGCAGCGTCTCCCGGCTTTTTTCTCTGAGCCGGTTGCCGAAAAGCACACCCGCCAGACCGCCGATGATGATAAAAACAACATTAATAATCGTTCCCAGTCCAGGCATTTCCATTTCCTTCTTACTGATCAGATGACGGATCGCTCCGCTCTTCTGGGTTTCCGGGTTTTACTCATTCTATGATATAGTCGCCAGAAAAGTAAAGCCTGTTTGCGTCATTCCGGCATCTGTGCAGAGAGTCTTGATATCAGCGTTGTTTCGTATATAATAGATGAGAACAGACATCCGGGCTGACATGACAGTATATGTGCATCAGACAAAATGTATGATCGAAAGGGAAACTGATGAATATTCGGGAATCAGCAGAAGACTATCTGGAACAGATTTTGATGCTTCTGGAGAATAAAGGACACGCGCGATCTGTCGATATCGCCGCCGGATTGAATGTAACCAAGCCGTCTGTCAGTGTCGCGATGAAAAAACTGAGGGAAAACCATTATATCACCATGGGTGAGGATGGGCTGATCTCCCTGACAGACAAAGGGTATTCCATTGCAAGGAAGATCTACGACCGTCATCAGGCTCTGACGAAATACCTGGTTCAGCTTGGCGTTCCTGATGAGATCGCCAGGGAGGATGCCTGCAAGATCGAACACGACCTTTCTGAAGAATCGTTTGCTGCCATCTGCAGCCAGATCAGATAAGGCAGGGGCTGACAGCCCCTTTTTTTGTGCAGATGAAAGGAGGCGCGGACTGCCAGGTCCGCGCCTCCTTCATGCTATTTGTTTTTATGGCAGGTGCCGGACATCGGGCAGCACCCACAGTTACAGCCGCAGCAGGATCTTCCCTTTTTCCGGTCTTTGTAAAAGCCGGCAGTGATCAGGATCACAACCCCGATCAGGATCAGGCTGACCAGGATCGTTCCCGCATTGTTCATCAATACATTCAGCATAATATCACACCTTTCTCGTCAGTACGGATGCTTCCCGGTACTTCTTAATGAACAGCATGTAGAGCATCGCGCACAGCAGGACAATGGCTGCGGCCAGACCGATCATGCTGGCATTTCCTGCAAACAGCCTTCCGAACTGATAAATCATCAGGGATACGGCATAGGCAAAACCGCACTGATAGGCGATGGCAAACCATGTCCAGCCCGCGCTGTTCATTTCCCGCCTGATCGCTCCGATCGCCGCGAAGCATGGCGCGCAAAGCAGATTGAATACCAGGAATGCATAGGCGGCAATGCTGCTGAAAGATGCTGCGATGTTGGCATACGCTTCCGTTCCGCCATACAGGATACCCATTGTACCCACGATATTCTCCTTGGCAATCAGCCCCGTAATGGACGCGACCGCTGCCTGCCAGGTACCGAATCCGAGAGGAATGAAGATCCATGCGATGAGCTTTCCTGCCCTCGCCAGAATGGACATCTCAAGCTCCTCCTCTTCCAGCATCCTGAACACGCCGTCCGCCACGCCGAAGCGGCTCAGGAACCACACCAGGATCGTGGAAAGCAGAATGATCGTTCCGGCTTTTTTGATGAAGCTCCATCCGCGCTCCCACATGGAACGGAGTACATTGCCGGGTGTCGGCCAGTGATAGGGCGGAAGTTCCATAACGAAGGGAGCCGGCTCGCCTGCGAAGCGCCGTGTCTTCTTCAGCATGATGCCGCTGATGATGATCGCCGCCATACCGATAAAGTAAGCGCTTGTGGCCACCCAGGCGGACTTGTGGAAGATCGCCCCGGCGATCATGGAGATAAAGGGCACTTTTGCGCCGCAGGGAATGAAAGTCGTTGTCATGATCGTCATGCGCCGGTCTCGTTCATTCTCAATGGTCCTGGAAGCCATGATGCCCGGCACACCGCATCCCACGCCGATCAGCATCGGGATAAAGGATTTTCCGGAAAGGCCGAATTTACGGAAAACACGGTCCAGGACAAAAGCGATACGGGCCATATAACCGCAGGCTTCCAGGAAAGCCAGCAGGAAAAAGAGTACCAGCATCTGCGGTACAAAACCCAGCACCGCGCCGACACCGGCTACAATGCCGTCCAGAATCAGGCCCTTCAGCCAGTCGGCCGTCCCGATCCTGTCAAGGGCATTTTCCACAAGTACCGGAATGCCCGGGACCCAGGTGCCGTATGCCGCCGGATCCGGTGCGCCGGGTGCCGTTTTGTATCCCTCTTCCGTGCTCAGGTATTCTGCCACAGCGGCCTCAAGATCATCTTTTCCCGTATCGGGATGTTCCTCTGTTTCAAGTGTTTCCTCGTCCTGCGTGATGTATGTGATGACGGCATCATCAGGCACAGCTGACAGCAGCGTCTCCAGAGATCTTTCCGGATCCTCCCCGTCGATCTCCACACCGTATGCCTGAGCGAAAGCTTCAATGACGGCATCTGTATCTGCATAGCGCTCGACCGCTTCCTCATACTGTGCGGTCCCCCTGCCAAACAGATGATATCCGTCACCGAACAGGCCGTCATTTGCCCAGTCAGTCGCAGGTGCGCCTACCCCGATCATGGCGATCCAGTAAACCGCGAACATCACCAGCGCAAAGATCGGAAGCCCCAGCCACCGGTTGGTAAGGACCTGATCGATTTTGTCCGACGTGGAAAGGCTCCCTGCATGATTCTTGTGGTAACAGGATCTGATCACCCGGGAGATATACACATATCGTTCATTGGTGATGATGCTTTCCGCATCGTCATCCAGTTCTTTTTCTGCCGCAGCGATATCGGCTTCGATATGTTTCATGGTGTCAGGCGCGATCGCCAGCTGTTCCAGCACCCTGTCATCCCGTTCAAACACTTTGATGGCATACCATCGCTGCTGCTCTTCCGGCATATCATGGACAGCCGCCTCCTCAATATGAGCCAGCGCATGCTCCACGGGTCCGGAAAAAGTGTGCCGGGGGATGGTCTTCGTATTCTGTGCTGCCTGGATGGCAGCCTCAGCCGCTTCCATGACACCTGTGCCCTTCAGGGCGGAGATCCCGACCACCCTGCAGCCCAGCTGACGGGACAGCTCTTCAGCGTTAAGCCTGTCGCCGTTCTTTATCACCATGTCCATCATGTTGATGGCGACCACGACCGGGATCCCCAGTTCCACGAGCTGTGTGGTCAGGTACAGGTTCCGTTCCAGGTTTGTGCCGTCAATGATATTCAGGATGACGTCGGGGCGCTCACCGATCAGATAGTTTCTGGCCACAACCTCTTCCAGAGTATAGGGGGAAAGGCTGTAAATTCCGGGAAGGTCCGTGATGGTCACCCCATCATGTTTCCTGAGCTTTCCCTCTTTCTTCTCCACCGTAACACCCGGCCAGTTTCCGACAAACTGATTGGATCCGGTCAGTGCGTTAAACAGGGTGGTTTTTCCGCTGTTGGGGTTGCCCGCAAGGGCAATGCGAATGTTCATGTCAAGTTCCTCCTGTCATCTGCCTGTGAGAATATTAGATACGACTAACCATCAGGCAGAAAATGACTCCACTTCGATGCTTTCAGCGTCCGCCTTTCGCAGAGACAGCTCATATCCGCGAACGGTGATCTCAACAGGATCGCCAAGCGGTGCCACTTTGCGCACGTAAATCTCCACACCTTTCGTGATTCCCATGTCCATGATCCTGCGTTTTACCGCGCCTTCTCCATGGATCCTGACCACCTTCGCCCTGCCGCCTACCGGCACTTCCCGAAGACTGTTCATCCCTGTACCTCCCTATACCATGATTTTACGCGCCATCGCTTCATCGATGGCCACACGGGATTCCCTGACTTTCACGATCACGTTTCCATTCAGGGATGTGATGATGGTAGCTGTTCCTCCCGCTGTGAATCCAAGATTTTCCAGATGTTTTTTCACTTCCGGGCTTCCGCCGACCCTGCGGATCACGGTTTCTTCACCCGGAGCTGCATAGCATAGCGGCATCATTTTTTATCTCCCTCCCATCCGGTCTGTCCGACTTGCCTGTTATTGGTTAGCTAGTTCTAACCTGCGTGCATATTATAGTTAACCACGGCTAACTTGTCAAGTTCTAATTTTCCATCTCTTCTTTCTATACTTTCCATACAGAAAAAAAGAGCAGGCCCGAAATCATTCGGATCCTGCTCCTTCCCCGGAATTCTATTTTGTTTACCTCTCAGAGATCTCAGATGCGGACGGATAGCCATATGCACTTTGGGCACTCTCCACTGCCCTGATGATCGCCTCACTGATCACCTCGGATGCCAGTGTTCCTACCAGGTCCTGGTCGGCGCTGACATTTCCCAGAGAAACGGCATAGATGCTGTCCCCATCCGCAGAGGTATGAACGGGACAGATGGATCTGGCAAAGCCGTCGTGTCCCATCCCGGCAATCTTGCACAGCTGGCTCTTATCAAATGCGGCATTGGTCATAATGACCGCCAGTGTCGTGTTGCCGGTAAATTTGTTTTCGACAGCGCTGATCGATCTCTTCATATAATCCGCCGTGCTTCGCAAAGCCGTCTTGTCCTCGGACAGCATTCCGGCGATCTGGTCTCCCGTGTGCCAGTTGAAGACATCGCCCAATGCGTTCAGTACGACAATTGCGCCGACCTGCAGTTCACCGATCTGGACCGCATAGCTTCCGATACCCGTTTTCATGCAGTATTCCATACCTGCGATTTTTCCGACCGTCGCGCCGCATCCGGCACCGTAATTGCCGTCCCGGTAATTGGGTGATTCAAAAGCCTGTCTTGCCGCCTCATATCCCATGGAAGCATCCGGTCTGACAGAGGATTCTCCTACGGAAAGGTCATAGATGTCCGCCTGTGCCACCAGCGGTACCAGCGCATAGCCGGTATCAAATCCAAATCCGTGTTCCTCAAGATATTCCATGACACCGTTGGCTGTGCCAAGTCCATAGGCGCTTCCGCCTGAGAGGACGATCGCATGGATCATCTGAGCCGACATAAGCGGATTCAGGAGCTGGCTTTCGCGGGAAGCGGGTCCTCCTCCCCTGACATCCAGTCCGGCGCGCATGCCGTCTTCGCAGATCAGTACCGTACATCCGGTGGCTGCTTGTGTATTCTCAACCTGACCGATCCGGATATGTTCCATATCCGTAACAGATATCTCCGTTTCTCCCTCCTGCGCAATGGCTGTCATGGAAAAAACAAGCATCAAAACGAACAATACCTGAAGAACAGCAGCAACCCTGTACATACATTCACCTCGCCTTTCTGAAATCTGTGTCATCATGTATCCTGCGCGAATGACTGACAAAAAGCCTCTGTCATTATACACCCATCGGCAGTTCTGATGGAACCCGGAATATCATCCGCGGCATCGATTACCCGACATCTGCCAGCGCAGTACCGTTGACATACAGGGTATATCCGTTGCTGATCACGTTTGAGGCACTGCCATTGAATTCTGTTACATAACTGTCACCGGTCAGCGTCCATGTACTGTCTTCATCGAGCGTCACACTGACCGTTCCGGTCTGCGTGGAAACCGTCTCCCCGGCTGCGTTCGTGATATTTCCATCCACATAGCCCACCAGGGATGATCCGTTCGTCAGGTTCAGCGTCAGGGCGGAATTGCTGCCAACGAGCAGAGCGCCGTTCAGTTCCTGAGCGGATGCATTCAGTTCCGCGGTATTGTTTCCTCCGTTCCATCCGTCATCGCAGACTGAGATCAGGACATTGTTCTCATCTTCATTGACGATCTCCACATTTTCAAGCGTGATGACCGCATGGGTGTTGGTCACATGGAATACATGACCGTTCCTGCTCGTCAGGCTCCCACCTGTCATGGTGAAATGGCTGGTACCGCTGTCGGCGTCCCCGGACATGGACTGATAGATCATGATACTGTCCAGGAAGGTGGCATTCCCGTTGCATTTCGTATTGTCAGCCGTCAGATCACAGTCTGTCAGTTCAATTGAATTCAGGCCTTCAATGCAGACACCTTCAGAAAGATTGGAAACAAGCGTCGCATTGGAAACGTGGATATCCGCCGTAGAGTAGATTGCCGGAGACCCCAGACCGTTGGATGTATAGGTTCCGCCATCCACATAGACCGTACCCCCGCCCCGGTCGGTCCGGATCGCCGCGGAAGACTGGCCGCCTGTGGTCACATCAAGATCATAGGCGTATGTCACACCGCCGCCTGTCGTCATAATGCCGCCGGATCCGCTTCCCGTTGTCGTGATCGTTGTGTCCCGGATGACAACTGTCGTCCCGTCACCGTCCGCACCGTTCTGCCCGCCGTTGCCGCCATAACAGAACACACCGTTTGCACCGCTGGCATCCGTCGTGATCGTTCCGCCGGTGATCGTGGTCGTCGAACCATCCTTCACCAGAATGCCGGCATTCAGGCCATAGAAATTGCAGTTGTCCCCGCCGTCAGAATCACCGGATTTGGTGACGGTCGGATCCGTGATCGTTACTTCTTCAGAAGTGGCAATCAGCAGGGCGTTCTCATCAGATTCGGTACTGACACAGGACTGTCCCTCCAGGGTA
>JAGCAV010000309.1 GCA_017652545.1 Lachnospiraceae bacterium | reverse complement strand
GACAGTCATCCCGATCCGCTCGCGGGTAAGACCGAAAGAGGAGAAAGAGGTGATCCTTGCCGCTGACAGACCGGAAGCTGCACAGGCGCTGGAAGTTATGGTCAGAAAGCACCAGAGTGCGCGGGCAAGGCTGATAAGAGCACTGCTGGAGGAGGAAAAGATCCCCGCCGGTCTTGTCAGGGAGAAGCTGGGCATTTCAGGTGCGGTGCTGAGCGCGCTTGAAAAGGCAGGCCTGATCAGGGTGCAGGTGAGGAAGGTGTACAGAAAGCCCCTGATCACCGGAGAAAATGACGGGAAAAAGGTGGCGCTCAATCCCGAGCAGCTCGGGGTGGTGGATACCATCCTGACCGGCAGGACGGACAGCCGGTATCTGCTGCACGGGGTGACCGGAAGCGGCAAGACGGCTGTCTATCTCGAACTGATCGAGGAGATGATCAGGCGCGGAAAGCAGAGTATTGTGCTGATCCCCGAAATTGCGCTGACCTATCAGACAGTGATGCGGTTCTACCGCAGGTTCGGAGACAGGGTCTCCCTGATCAATTCAAAGCTTTCAGCCGGCGAACGGTTTGATCAGTTCGAACGGGCCAGAAGGGGAGACATTGATGTGATGATCGGCCCCAGGTCGGCGCTGTTCACACCTTTTGCCGATCTGGGCATGATCGTGATCGACGAGGAGCATGAGCGTTCCTATGTCAGCGAGAGCATGCCGCGATATAATGCAAGGGAGGTAGCCGCACACCGCTGTGAGAGTGAGGGGGCCATTCTGGTTCTCGGCTCGGCAACACCGTCCCTTGAAAGCTATTATGCGGCGCTGCACGGGAACCTGACGCTGCTGAACCTGCGGCACAGGGCAGTCAGCGCATCCTCCATGGCCAGCGTAGAGACTGTGGATCTGCGCAGGGAACTGCAGGAGGGGAACCGTTCCATCTTCAGCCGCAAGCTGAAAGAGCAGATGGAGCAGACACTGGCACAGAACGGACAGATCATGCTGTTCCTGAACAGAAGGGGATACGCCGGTTTTCTGTTCTGCCGCAGCTGCGGCCATGTGATCGGGTGTCCTCACTGCGATGTATCGCTCTCCCTTCATACGGACGGGATCCTCAGGTGCCATTACTGCGGATATGAGACTCCCGCTCTGCGGCGGTGCCCGGAGTGCGGCAGCGAGCATATCTCCGCCATGCGGGCAGGGACCCAGCAGATCGAACAGGAGGTGCGCGCACTTTTTCCCGAAGCAAGGGTGCTCCGGATGGACGCGGATACCACCAGGGAGAAGGACAGCTATTCCGCCATTCTTTCATCGTTTTCCGCTCACGAAGCGGATATCCTGATCGGAACGCAGATGATCGTGAAGGGTCATGACTTCCCGGATGTGACACTGGTCGGCATTCTGGCAGCTGATCTGTCTCTTGCGGCTCCGGATTACAGAAGTTCAGAGAGAACTTTCCAGCTCCTGACACAGGCGGCCGGAAGAGCCGGGCGGGGATCCAGGAGCGGCCGGGTCATCATTCAGACCTATGAGCCCTGGCATTACAGCATTGTCATGGCTTCCAGACAGGATTATGAGGGCTTCTACAGATGCGAGATGGAGCGCAGGGAGGCGGCGCTTTACCCGCCGGCCGGGTCTCTGACAGCCGTACATCTTTCGGGGACTGATGAGCAGCATCTGACCACTGCCTGTGAGTATCTGCACAGATTTGCGCAGGTGGCGGCAAAAGGGACCGGTGTGGAGATCCTGGGACCGGCAAACGCAAGCATCTCCAGGGTGCAGGATGTGTACCGGAAAGTCCTGTATCTGAAAGGCCCTGATGCCGGGCAGGTGCAGAAGGTGCGCGACCTGCTGCAGAGCTATATAGAGATCAATCAGGGATTTTCAAAGCTGGGTATCCAGTATGAAGTAGAATAAAACAGACAGGTATAACAAGGAGCAGTGAGATGGCACTCAGACAGATTCGGACCTACGGCGACCCGGTCCTCGAGAAAAAATGTAAAGAAGTGAAGGAAATGACACCCAGGCTGCAGGAACTGGTCGATGACATGCTGGAAACATTGTATGAACAGGATGGTGTCGGCCTGGCGGCACCGCAGGTCGGAGTCCTGCGGCGGATCACCGTGATCGATCTGGGAATAGCGGATGAGGAGGATGAAGCCGGATCACAGGCTGAGGAACAGGAAGAGACAGCAGAACAGCCGCAGCCTGACAATCTGAGCCCCGACGGACGTGTTGTACCGGTATGGGAAGGCCCGCTGGTGCTGATCAATCCGGTAATCGTGGAGACAGCCGGGGAACAGAGCGGACCGGAGGGCTGCCTGAGCGTTCCGGGAAAAGCCGGGTGTGTCACCCGTCCGAATTATGTCAGGGTCAGGGCGCTTGACCGCGATATGAAGGAATTCGAGGTGGAAGGAACCGGGCTGATGGCCAGAGCCATGTGTCATGAGCTGGATCACCTGGACGGGATCGTGTATGTGACAAAGGTCGAAGGGGACCTGTACAACACGGAGGAAAGTGAGGAATGAGCAAAGTGACGGTGCCTCTTAAGCGGGTCGTGTTTATGGGAACACCCGATTTTGCCGTGCCCACGCTGGAAGCCCTGGTCAGGGCAGAGTATCAGGTTGCCGGTGTGTTCACGCAGCCTGACAGACCAAAGGGGAGAAGCGGGAAGCCGGCTTTTTCTCCGGTGAAGGAAGCAGCGCTGGCACACGGAATACCGGTCTTCCAGCCGGAAAAGATCCGGAAGGGGGATAACGCCGGGCTGCTCAGGCAGCTTGAACCGGATGTGATCGTGGTGGCAGCCTTCGGCCAGATCATCCCGAAGGAGATCCTTGAACTTCCGCCCTACGGATGCGTCAATGTACATGCCTCCCTGCTGCCGAAATACAGAGGCGCAGCGCCGATCCAGTGGGCCGTGATCAACGGCGAACGTGAGAGCGGCGTGACCACCATGCAGATGGGGGAAGGGCTGGACACGGGAGATATCCTGATGAAAAAGGTCTGTGTCCTCGAACCGGATGAGACCGGCGGAAGCCTGTTCGACAAACTGAAAGAGGCGGGTGCGGCCCTTCTGATCGATACGCTTAAAGGGCTGGAAGCAGGTACTGTCACCCCTGAAAAGCAGCCGGAGACAAGCCCGACGCCCTATGCGGCCATGCTCACAAAAAAAGACGGCCTGATCGACTGGAACAAAAGCGCCGCAGCCATCGAACGGCTGGTAAGGGGTCTGGACCCGTGGCCTTCCGCCTATACTTTTCTTGACGGAAAGCAGCTGAAGATATGGAAGGCTGTGCCGGCAGAAGAGTCAGGGACGGATGGATGTGAAGACCGGACCGGGGAGGCTTTGCCCGGCAGTGTCATTGCTGCGGACCGGGGGACGATACGGGTACTCACAGGCGATGGCGTGCTTGAAATCCGGGAGCTTCAGCTGGAAGGGAAAAAACGCATGGAGACCGGG
>JAGCAV010000308.1 GCA_017652545.1 Lachnospiraceae bacterium | reverse complement strand
CGCAGGTGTATCCGTCAGGATGAGACCGCCTTTTTCTCCGATGATCTGTGTAAACTCATCCATCAGCTCGTGGATGAAGGATTTCCCGCCGGCATCAATGGTCAGCTGTGCCATCTGTCCGTCGATGTTTTCGATGTTGACGCCGTTCTCGGCAAGGGTATCGATGGATGCGGGATCATCGATCAGGCCTACCCATCCGTTGGAAACAAGGGCATCACCGCCGACAAAAGCGAGTTTTTCAAGGACGACAACCTTTTTGCCGTTGATGGACGCATTCACTGCGGTCGCCATGCCGGAGATACCGCCGCCGACCACAACAACATCGGCTTCCATGTCTTCCTGTGCCGGGGCTGTCCATTCAGCCTTTTCCTGGTAGGGTTCCAGATCATCTGTTGCCTGGGACAGCGCTTCCTTGACGGCATTTCTCATGAATACCGATGTCAGTGTCGCGCCGGATACGGTGTCGACGTTGATCGTCTGGTTCGCAACGATCTGCTCCGGGATCCTCTCAAGGGCTGCATCGCACAGGCCGTCTGTATCATGGTTCTCGATCACATTAACTTCTTCGATCCTGTCTTCACTGACCGTCACGGAAACCGTCATCGGGCCGCCGACCGAATCCACCGTTGCCTCATACGTTCCGGCCGTAAAGCCGTCCGCCAGCGCTGCCATCGCAAAGCCTGCTGTCAGTACCGCGCTCAGGCCAAGACCCAGCCATACCTTCTTCATACCTGTCATCGTCGTATCCTCCTTTATCCTTTTTATATTGAATTTTTTTATAAGGTTCGTTTGTTCCTGCGCATCGCGGCAAGCCTGTTCATATCTCCCTTTTCGATCAGGGTCTCCAGGGCACCGATGATCTTATCCTTGCGCTGCAAAAATCCGGGACCGGTCAGGTTCGCGGAGATGGTATGGTGTGTGATGAAAGCACAGTCACACATCAGGTTTTCCACAAAGGTCTTCAGCTCGATCAGCATCTCCCTCTCCGACAGCGGCTCAAATGTTCCGCGCTGCGCTTCTTCCAGGAGAGGCGTGCCGGGGAAGAGTGTCAGTCCGCCGGTCCCGACCAGCATCGGATGGCACTGGCTGAAGATCTTCGCGGAGTTGACAGCATGATCATGGCTGTGTTCCTTTCCGGCAACACCGTTCAGGAAGGTCATCCAGTAGTCAATGCCGGCTTCCTCCAGCTTATGGCACTGCTCCAGGATATCTGAGGCATGATAACCCTTCTGAATCCGGTCCAGTGTCCAGTCGTCGCCGCTCTCCACACCCAGCGAGATCTCACGCATGCCCAGGTCTTTCAATGTCCGCAGCTGATCGACCGTTTTGTTCGTCACATCTGTCACCCGCCCGGCTGTATAGACGTATTCCATTTTGGGAAGGTACTTCCTGATCATCTCCAGGATCGGTGCCATCCTGTCATAGCTGAGCACCAGCGGATTGGCGGAGAGCAGCTGAATGGTCGTGGCATCCGGAGCTATTTCCGAGAGCTCCTTCAGGTCCTCCTCGACCCATTCCATCGGCTGCATCCTGAACCGCACATCCTTGTACATCGTACAGAACTTGCATTTATTGTGGGTGCAGCCCTGTGTGACCTGCAGCAGCGGAAATGTCGGCCAGTAAGGATTTCTGTATACCGTGTCTGTAAAATGCATATCCTCTCTCTTTCCCGGCAGCCGTACCGAGGGTCAGCTCATCCGGCTTACCATTACAGTTCTGTCACAAAATCTTCTATCGGGTTTCTCTTATAATGCCAGGCATTCGCTTTGGCCCTTTCGTTCGGATATCCGAGGCCCAGCATCATGACCGGGATCATGTGCTCCGGCAATCCGAAGGTATCCACAACCGTTTTTGAGTCAAAGCCGCGGATCCAGATCGTATGCACGCCAAGTTCTTCCGCCTCATACATCATCGTCGTTGCCGCGATGCTGGCGTCCTGTTCTCCGGAATTATAATTCCGGTAATACCGGTCTGACGGGTTTGTCCAGACTGTGCGCATGTCATAGCACACAAGGATCATCAGCGGAACGTTGTAATGAAAATGCGTCACTGTTTTCAGCCTGCTCAATCCTTCCTGACTGCGGATCACATAAAAATGCTGCGGCTGGTAATTGCAGGCTGTCGGCACGATCCGCCCCGCTTCCAGGATCCGGTCAAGCTTCTCCTGTTCCACCGGCCTCGGGTCAAAAAAGCGCTCTGAATATCTGTTGCTGGCAAGTTCCAGAAAATCCATGTTTCTTCTCCTGATTGATGATGTAAACCTGTTTCTTTTTTCAGTTCTTTCTGCTTTACGAGCACATCATGGCACAAAGGGTTGCACTCAGCCACATACATTTATATACTATTGTAGTGTTTTACTACATTTTCTATATTTTGACCTGAAATGAGGAATGAAAATGGCGGAGAGAACGAAACTGTGGATCGCGGATAAGATGAAGGAGCTCATGAAAAGAAAACCGATCGACAAGATCCGGATCACCGAGATCTGTCAATCGGCTGAGATTGAACGCTCCACGTTCTACTATCATTTCAAGGACAAGTACGACCTGGTCGCCTGGATCTTCTTCTACTCCGCGACAGATGTAAACCTGCTCGACCTTCATGAGGCGGCGAACCATATCCGCCAGATGAAAAATGACATTCTCTTCTACAAGAATGCCTATGAAGATCATTCACAGAATGCCCTGTGGCAGTCCATGCTGGAGTATTTTGTCGACGGATATACAAAGATCGCAAAGGCAAAACTGAAAACGGATACCCTTGATGCCCAGCTGGCATTCAGTATCCGTTTATACTGTTACGGCGGCATCTGGATGTCCAAGGAATGGATCCTGCAGGACAACATCACATCAGCGGAAACCATCATACAGATGATGTTCCAGTCCATGCCGCAGTCGTTACGGGACCTTTTTTTTGGCTGAACCCCGGCCGTTTGCTGCAGTCAGCAGGGATTGAATATTCTGCGCAGGATTTCCGGCATAGTTGCAAACATCATTTCAACCTCTTTCTCTGCAGGCGTTTTATGATCATTAAGGATCCATTCTCTGGACATGGCAATGGTGCCATAGCTGTACATACGGATGCTGAAGACCGTCTGTTCATCGAGCTCGTCCGTCTGCAGTCTTTCTTTTGCGATCCTGATATACTGATTTGAGTAATACTCCTGCATATACTGCCATAAGGG
>JAGCAV010000307.1 GCA_017652545.1 Lachnospiraceae bacterium | reverse complement strand
TGTGGATGCCCTGATCGCCGAAGGCGTGGACGCCATCTTCACACCGACTGACAACACCATCATGAACGCCGAGCTGGCGATCTTTGAGAAGCTTCAGGAGGCAGGCATTCCGCATTATGCCGGCGCCGATTCCTTCGCGCTGAACGGTGCTTTCCTCGGCTTCGGCGTCAACTATGTGGATCTTGGAATCGAAACCGCGAATATGGTTGCTGACCTGCTCGAAAATGAGAAGACACCGGACCAGATCCCGGTCGTGACATTCGATTCCGGTATTGCGACGATCAACACGGAAACGGCGGAAGCGATCGGAATGGATCTGGATGCGGTCAAGGATGCATTCGGACCGTTCTGCTCCGAGATCATCGAGACACAGACAGCACAGGATTTTTGATAAAAGCAGCGGGAGGACATGGTTTTGGGAAGCTTTCTGACAGTCGGGATCATACAGACGGCACTTGAGATCGGCCTGATCTACTCGCTGATCGCGTTATCCCTTTTCATCAGCTTTTCGATCCTGAATATCTGTGACCTGTCAACGGACGGGTGCTATACGCTGGGATGCGCGGTCGGCGCTGTATGCACGATCGCCGGACATCCCATCCTGGCTATCCCTGCCTCCATGGCAGCCGGTATGTGTTCGGGATTTGTGACAGCCCTCCTGCAGACCCGCTTCGGTGTACAGAGTATCCTGGCCGGAATCATTGTCAACACAGGTCTGTATACCGTCAATCTGGCTGTCATGGGGTTTTCATCCAACCTGTCCATTTTTGGAACCGATACGATCTTCTCCATGTTTAAGAGCATCTCCGGTTCGGAGTGGTGGCAGAGCTGGTCGAAACTCGTTCTGCTTGGTCTGATCGTGACTGCTGTATGCCTTGTCATTCACTGGTTCATGGGGACCCGCCTGGGGCTTTCGATCCGGGCGACGGGCGACAGCCCCGCTATGGTCCGGGCATCGTCGATCAATCCGGCCTTTACCATTACGGTGGGTCTTTGCCTGTCAAATTCCCTGACGGGGCTGGCAGGTTCCCTGATCGCCCAGTACAACAAGACAAGTGACATCAACCTGGGAACCGGTATCGTGACCATTGCCCTGGCATCTCTGGTCATTGGTGAAAGCATTTCCAGAAAAGGGAGAATGGCTGTGAGGCTTCTGTGTGTCGTGATCGGGTCCTGCCTGTACAGGCTGATCGTTTCGATCGCACTCAGACTGAATGTGCCGACAGAGGCGTTCAAACTGGTGTCTGCCGTGATCGTGGCCATCGCGATCATCGCGCCTGTCGCGAAACAGCAGCTCACATTCAATATCGGCAGATTTAAGAGGATACAGGCCAGGAAAAGAGATGCGGCCGGTGTGAACCGCACAGGGTCCGGCGGGAGAGGGGGTGCCCTCTGATGCTCAGGATCGAACACATCTCAAAGACTTTCAACCCGGGCACCGTGAATGAAAAGCAGGCGCTGACGGATCTGAGCCTTCTGCTGGAGGACGGAGATTTCGCGACGATCGTCGGATCAAACGGAGCCGGGAAATCGACACTTTTCAATGCGGTCGCGGGCACATTCATCCCGGACGAAGGGTTCATTGAACTGGACGGGGAAGACATCACCTTTGTGAGGGAACATGTCCGCAGCCATTACATCGGCAGGCTGTTTCAGGATCCGCTGATGGGAACGGCTCCCAACATGACGATCGAAGACAATCTGTCTGTCGCTTACCTGCGCGCTTCAGGAAGCCATACAAAGGGGATCTTCAGCCGTACCGGCAAGAAGGAGAAAGCCTTTTTCAGGGAGCAGCTGGCCCAGCTGGGCATGGGACTTGAGAACCGGATGAGCAATCCGGTAGGACTCCTGTCCGGCGGACAGCGCCAGGCACTCACACTCCTGATGGCTACCGTTGTGACACCGAAGATCCTGCTCCTTGACGAGCATACGGCAGCCCTCGACCCGGCAACAGCCGATAAGGTCATGGAGCTGACAAAGAAGATCATACGGGAGAGAAAGATCAGCTGCCTGATGGTCACCCACAACATGCATCAGGCACTGGATGCCGGAAACCGGACACTGATGATGGCGGATGGCCGCATTGTTCTGGATGTGAAGGGGGCTGTCCGCGACGGCATGGTCGTGGAGGATCTGCTGGCCAAATTTGCGGAGAATGCAGGAAAGGCACTCGACAACGACAGGATCCTGCTGTCGTAGACAGGATACGGGCCGGAGAAGCCCGGCTCTGAGAAAAATGCGGGGAAAAAGGTACCCGGGAGATTCGTAATATACGAATCTCCCGGGCTTTTTCTGACATAAGACAGGTTATTGATCACAGATCCCGCAGCTGCTCAAAGAAGCCGGGGTAGGATATGCGAATGCAGTCCGCCCCTGCTATTTGAGTTTCAC
>JAGCAV010000306.1 GCA_017652545.1 Lachnospiraceae bacterium | reverse complement strand
TTCTGGCCGGATCTGACCGGGAGCATTCTTCTGCTGGAATCCCTGGGCGGCGGGGTGTACCAGATGCGGACGGCGCTGGAGCAGTACCGGCAGATGGGGGTCTTTGAACGGATCAGCGGCGTCCTTCTGGGAACGTTTTCCAAAATGGAGGCTGAGGACCTGCAGCCGTCCGTTCCTGAACTGGTCATGGAGATGATCCCGGAAGACCTGCCTGTCGCGGTCACCCGGTATGTCGGACATGGCTCGGACGCCAGGGCCGTTGTGCTGGGGCAGGAAGCGGTGCTGACAGCTGAATGACAGCCCGGCATGCAGGATCAGCGCCTGTGTCCCCCGATCTGATTGTTCCGCTCCATGGTGGTGGCGGCTTTCATCAGATTCATGCCTTTGACGACCGCGTTTGAGCCATAGCGTTTCCGCACGGAAAGCATGGCTTCCTGGACCCGCCTTTCCCTGTCCAGCGCGTTGTAGTCAGTGAAAAGGTCCATCTGAAAGGTCGCGTCGTCGATCCTGGTGTCACACGCATTGACCCCGAGCCGCCTGAACAGAAGGCGGTGGTCGGTTTTTGTGTCAAACTGGGCTGAAAGGGCGGCGGTGATGGCCCTGACAGAGTTTGTCGGGTTTTTCAGGCGGGCCGTTCCGTTGCTGTGGACCGGGTGCAGCCGCCCGTAGAAATCGATGGTGACCGGTCCGTCATACCAGGGACATTCCTCAAGGCTTTTGTGATCGTAGCTGACCCACCAGGTAAAGGTCCGGGAGACCAGGCGCTTCAAGACCATGCTGCTGCAGAGAACATCGACCATTTCCGTGAATACCAGCCTGGCCTCCTCGTACGTATACGGCCTGGGAAGGACCTGACCGTTGGAGAGGGAATGGCTGCCGGTATGATAATGCTTGATATCATACATGGTAACGGGTTCGATGCCCCAGGCGTGATCGATCAGGATCTCGCCGTCGATGCCGAATGTCCTGTAGAAGAATTCCTCGTCATATGTGCTGCGGTATGCCACATCACCCATGGTGAACATGTAATTACTTTCCAGGCGGTGCGCTTTTCCCGGTCCGATCTGCCAGAAGTCCGTGAGCGGCCGGTGTTCCCAGAGAAGATACTTGTATGAATCCTCATTGAGCTCCGCGATCCGCACGCCGTCCTTGTCCGGCGGCGCTTTTTTTGCGGTTATGTCCATGGCGACCTTGGCAAGGTACAGATTGGTCCCGATCCCGACGGTGGCCGTGATCCCCGTTGTCTTCAGGACATCCCGGATCATGGTCATCGCCATGATGTGGGCCGGATGTTTGTGCTGCCGCTGTGCCTCCTCCTCATAGAGGTGGAGGTAGGGCGTGGCGTCTATGAAACTTTCATCGATGGAATAGACATGGATATCCTCGGAAGCCGCATAGCGCAGCAGGATGGAATAGATCAGGGAGGATATCCGCTCATATTCCGCCATGCGCGGCGTGGCCGTGTAGTAGAGGACCCGGGTGTGATGCAGTTTTTCGTACCGGCGGATCGCCTGCTTCGCTTCAAAAAGACGGGGCCTGGAAGGAACCCCGATGGCCTTGAGCGCCGGTGAAACGGCCAGGCAGATCGTCTGGTCGGAGCGTGTCGGATCCGCCACGAGAAGGTTTGCCTTCAGCGGGTCAATGCCTCTGGCGACACATTCGACAGAAGCGTAGAAGGACTTCATGTCAATGGCGATATAGGATCTCATCATATGGCATCCGCCCGATCTTCGATTTTCCCGAGAAAACGCCGGGAAGGGGTAAACGGTACTTCAACAGGAAGTCCCGTTTTTTTCATTTCCACCAGTTTGATCGCGAGGAGGTTGACATTGACGTTCAGGGTGGAGGCGATCGCAACAATGTCATATCCGGCGCGGAGGCAGTCCAGGATCCTGTCCTCATCGATCAGGAGATTGGCGGCGAAAAGATTGGCTTCATACTCCGTCATGCTTGTGATGTCAAACAGCTCCAGTTCCTCAAGCTGCCCGGCTCCTTCTCCCTTTTCCGGCCTGAGCAGGTCCTTGTGGAGCATGATGTGGCCCAGCTCATGGGCGCAGGCCATCCGCTGCATCTGTTCGCTCAGGTTTTCGTTGATGTGGATGGAATAGTTTCTCATGACACACAGACAGAAAGCCTTCTGCCTCTTCATGCTGCGGAAATGGACAGGAATGTTCAGCGCCTTCGCGATCCGGAACGGGTCGTTTGTCCCGTGTTTTCTGATGAGGCTGCGCGGGATATCAAAAGCTTTATCAGCCATCCGGGATCCTCCTTGCCATACCGGTCAGTCTTCACTGTCTTTCCGGTATTTCTTCGGTACATATTTGCGGTTGTTTTTCTTGGCCTCCCAGTACGCCTCCTGGAGCGCCTGCATGACGGCATCCATGTCTTCATCTTCCAGGCTGCCGCCTGCGCACATGGCAGAGAAATCGGATACCAGGTCCCAGGCCTGCCTTGCCGCGCTGCGGCCATACTCCTCATTGGCACGGATGACGAAGGAGGCGTTCTCATCCAGCAGGACGTCTTCACTGATGCCAAGGGCCCGGGCCAGGTGTGTGTATGTTTCACGCTTTTTCGGCATCCTTGCGCCGAGCTCGTAATTCTGCACGGTGCGCAGGGAGATGCCGGTCTCCCTGGCCAGGCTGGTCTGCGACATGCCTTTTGCGAGCCGGGCATTTTTGATCTTCTGACTGAAGTCCATGGTCGTGATTCCTTTCATGAATCTTTCGCCTTAACAGGCTGGCGGTCAAAACAGATGCTTATGTTCGTAATATACGCAACATGTGTAAAGATCATACAGCAGATCATGAAAGATGTCAACATGATCATGATAACCGGTCAGGTGTCAGAAAATACTGCCAGCCTGAGGGTCATAAGGACTTCACGGAAAAAATTTTCCATGATACAGTTATCATTGAAACAGTGCCAGACTGATTTGTTCGAAAGGGAGAAAGATATAATGGTGATCACAGGCACCGCGGCCAAGGCGGCGGACAGATATGCGATTGATGTACTGGGCATTCCTTCCCTTGAGCTGATGGAGAGGGCCTCCTCATTTGTGGCGGACCATATCATAAAGACCTGCCCGGGAAAAAGTGTGCTGATCATCTCCGGGATGGGGAACAACGGCGCGGACGGGATCTGCATCGGAAGGATGCTCAGGGAGAACGGCTTTGATCCCCTTGTCGTGTGCTGCGGCGATGAGTGGAAAGGGACATGGGAATACTACCGGCAGCTGTCTGATTACCGCAGGATCGGCGGCAGGATCCTGCCCCTGGCAGGCGCAGAAGGGCAGCTGCCGGACGCCGATGTGCTGGTCGACGCGGTCTTCGGCATAGGCCTGAAGCGGGAAGTTGAGGGCGGTTACCGTGACCTGATCGGCATGATGAACAGCCACAGGGGACTGAAGATCAGTGTGGATGTGCCCTCCGGCATCAATGCGGATACCGGAGAGGAGATGGGGATCTGTTTTGCTGCGGACATGACATTTACGTTCGGGAAAAACAAGACCGGCCTGGTGGAAGGAGCCGGCCCGGAAGCTTCGGGGAAAGTGACGGTGTGCGATATCGGGATACCTGAGGCGGCATACGAACAGGTCCTGTGAGAGGCCGGCATTGTATATACAGGGAACAGATGTATCACTTCAGGAGGTATGATGAAGATGAAGAAAATACGATGGGGACTTCTCGGGGCAGGCATCCTGCTTGAAAGATGGATGAAGGGCTTTCAGCAGGTGGAGGACGCGGAGATCGCCGCTGTGGCATCACGGACGCCGGAGACCGCAAAAAGGGTGGCCGGGCGTTTCGGGATCGCCGACGCCCTTACCTATGATGAGATCCTGAAACGGGATGACATTGACATTATGTACATTCCTGTTCCGCACACGGCGCATAAGGAGCTGGCGATCCGTGCCATGGAAGCGGGATTCCCGGTCCTGGTGGAAAAACCGGCAGCCGTTACCGCCGCAGACTGGGCGGAAATGGCGGCCTGCGCGGAAAAGAATCATGTTTTTCTGATGGAAGCGGTCTGGACACGCTGTTTTCCGCTGATGCAGCAGGTGCTGGATGAGATCCGTGCCGGGGCGATCGGAGATGTGCGGCATGTGGAGGCGGCATTTGCGTTCCGTGTCGGGGATGACTATCAGGGAAGGCTGACGGATCCGGCGCAGGCGGGCGGCGCGCTCCTGGATGTCGGGATATACGGACTTCATTTCGCAAAGTTCATCTATGAAAGGATGCCGCAGAGGCTTCTTTCACTGGCAGCCATGGATACGGACGGGCTCCACCTGCAGGTGGATGAACAGAATGTCATGATCGGCCGGTATGACAACGGCGCCATGTTCACGGTGACCAGCGCGATCCGGACGGTCATGCCCGACACGGCATGGATCTACGGGACAAAGGGATATATCCGGATGCCGAAATTCTGGAAACCCGAATCGGCGGAGATCGTCTGTGACGGGGCTGAACGCCGGCTGTCGTCACCTGTGCCGCAGCGGATCAGCGGCATTTCCGATGAGGGATATCAGTTTGAGATCCGGCATGTCAATGAGTGCCTGCGCAGGGGCCTGACACAGTCGCCGCTGGTCACGCATGCCA
>JAGCAV010000305.1 GCA_017652545.1 Lachnospiraceae bacterium | reverse complement strand
TACCTGGATCCGGCATACACTCTGCTGATCAATCTGATCACATTCCTGCTTGCCTTCCGGATCAGGTGGGAATACCGCCGTTTATCGCCCGGGCGATCCGCTTAACGGCATCCGTCAGCAGATATGACCTCCTCCCGCAGCGGAATGGATGAAGCAGCTCCGTTCCTGGTGACAGCTATGGACGACTCCTTCGAGGCACTCCGGAGGGCTGCCGCAGGATCCTGTTTTTCAAAGTATTCACGGATAAAGAAACCGGTAAAGGTATCCCCGGCTGCCGTGGTGTCCACCGCCCGGACAGCAAAAGCGCTCTGGCGGAATGTCCCGTATTTGCCGGAGTAGATGGCGCCTTCGCTCCCCAGCGTAAGTACGATCTCGGCATTGGGATACTTTTCATGCATCGCGGTCAGGATCTGTTCCGGATCCTGACTGCCTGCCAGATCGGCTCCCTCCACTTCATTCAGCAGAAACATGGACACACAGCCAAGATCAAGGGAGAGAAGAGCCTCATCCATCGGAGAAGGATTCAGGATCACATACAGTTTCTTCCCGGCTGCCCTCTTAAGGATTCTGTCCATTCCACTGATCTCATTCTGGAGAAGCAGCAGGTCACCGCTTTGCATCTGCTCCATGACACTGTCGATATACGTGTCTGTGACGGCATGGTTTGAACCTCCGAAAAGGAAGATACAGTTCTGGCCCTCATCATCCACCTGTATGACGCAGTGACCGTTGCGCCCGTCACATCTGCCGATCAGGTCCGTATGCACCCCGGCCTGTGAAAGCACATCCAGCAGGAAACCGCCGTCCTCCTTCCCCGCGATCCCGGCATGCCATACATCCATGCCCGCTTTCGCCAGCGCAATGGACTGGTTGAGCCCCTTTCCGCCCGGATTCTTCTGATAACCAAGCGAGGAGATGGTTTCTCCGGGACGGACGATATGATGAACGCGGTATACATTGTCTATGTTCATGGAACCGAAATTATAGATTTTCATGATGTTTTTTCCTTTCATCCGATCAGGGACTGTTCGTTTATCAATATATGATCCGGCGGCGAATTAGTCAATCAGACAGAGACTGTCCGGACCGGTTCAAAACCCTGAAAAGTCAATTGAAAGGTATCTCTCATTCTGATAACATGAATACAGCGGTTAAGGTATGGCTGCGCATCGCAGTACAGTAACGAGTGAGAAGGAGTGGTATCCCGCCATGAAGAACAATTCCAGCATCTGTAAAAACCGGATCATATTCATCGTTTTTTTGTTGATCGCCCTGCTCCATACCTCTGCAGCAGTGTCATCATTTGCAGCGGAGTCGTCCGGGACCGGTCCTGACCCGGTCATTTTCTCCGATGAAAAGCAGTTGGATGACGTACAGCAGATCCACCTGCCCTTCCCGGATGTCACCGAAGAAAAGCTCGAGTGGGATTTTCCGTACTCGGACGAATTCTTCAGTCTTCCCACGGAGGAATTCAGCATAACCATGGCCAGGGGATCCATGGGTTTGACGCTGTCTGCGTTCCGCAGCGAATTCGGCGAATTAGCCCCCCAGTATGAGACTTATCTCACACAGGCGGGGTTCACAGATATTTACAGTTTCGGCTATGACGAGACCCCGACCACAGATTCTCTGTCCGGTGTGATCGGAATGAAGCGCATCGGTGACTGTACGGTGATCGCTGCGGCTGCCTGCGGGCAGGGCTATGGCAGCGAATGGGCGAGCAACTTCAAGGTGGGCAGTGGGGAAAACCACGAAGGTTTCAGCCAGGCAGCCGGATTGTTTGAAGACCACCTCGCGCAATACCTGAAGGACAACGGAATCGAAGGAAGGAAAAAACTCTGGGTCAGCGGTTTTTCACGCGCGTCAGCGGTCGGCAACATACTGGCTGCGGACATGATCGAGAGCGGTGAATTCGATGATGTGTATGCCTACCTCTTCGGTGTTCCGAGAACGACCCGGCAGCCCGTGAGATATAAAGGGATCTACAACATCTGCGGTCAGTATGATCCGGTTCCTTCGGTACCCCTTCAATCCTGGGGCTACGAAAGATACGGAACCGATCTCTACACGCCGGCCCAGGAAGCGGATGCGGATTATACTGCGTTTGCCCTTGCCGCAAATGCAGTCGGAATCAGTCTTGACAGAAAGGGCTTCCGCAACAACCCGGAGGTCAATTATCAGCTGCGCCTGATACTGGAGAGCCTGGGAGAATTCTTCCCGGACAGTGACATTTACTGTAAAAAACTGCAGGATCTGCTCGCGGATGCGGTTGTCAATCACAGCGAGGCCCATATTCTTGAATTGCTGTCGACCGCATTTGAGGATCTCAAACCGGACAATTCCCGGGACAAGGCGAAGATCGATATTTTTACGGACTACATCGGCTTCATCGTAGGACAGCACCTGCGAGTTGATCAGAGGCAGATCGAAGACGGCAGCTGGGATCCGGACGCGACGCTTGCGGCCAATCTTGCGCTCGAGCATCTCCCGACGACCTATGTCAGATGGCTCTTTTCGGAGGAGGATCCGCAAAGACTCCTGAACGGTTCCCATACTTCGAGAAGGCTTTCCGTGATCGGCGCAGTCGATGTGACTGTCCTGAAGGACGGAAACCCGGTCACGTCTGTCGACATAGACGGAAACATATCCTATCTCCTGCAGGAAGGTTCCGCAGAAGATACGCGCGACCCGGGCGTTTTCATGATGAGAAATGAAAATGTCACGATCGTCAGCCTTCCGAACAATGCGGAATACATTGTGAGGATCGACTCAGACAAACGCCGCACGGTTACGTTCTATGATCTGATCATAACCCCGGAAAAACTGACCACTCAGGCAGGCAAGATCAATCTCGCGACGATCGGCAAGGGAAGCTATGAGTTCACTGTCTCACCGGACGAAGAGATCCCGACATCGCCGAATGAGCTGTCGGGCAATTATACGCTTCTGGGATCCAGTGGTTATGATTATTCTCCGACTGCAGTCATGAATGATGAACTTGAGGCGACCAAGCATTATTTCATGAGCCTGAAGCGGGTCTATCGCCTGGTGTTCCATGTGGTGGTCGGCCTGGTCGTGTTCCTGCTCGGATGCATCATCGTGCGTCTTGTGCATCGTCACCAGGAGAAAAAAGGACATCCGCCTTTCTCAAAATGGTTCGTGATCATGCCTTACCTGACAGTCATCGCCGGCATGACGATTCTTACTGCGCTGGTCACATACCACCTGTTTGCGGTCGACATGGTGAGAATTGTCTGCGCGTCTTTCACCGTGCTGACGATCTTCCTGCTGTCACTGCGCGGCACGATCCGGTATCCGAGGAAAAGCAGTATCCTGCTGACGACCATCCTGTTTATCCTTTTTGCGATCACTTTCATGTTCTTTAACAGAAGGCAGATCACTTTCTCATGGCTCAAAATGACACTCTTCGCAATTGCGGTCGCTTTGTTCTCTGCGGCGGCTGTAAGGACTTTCCGCGAACCGTCTGAATAAACCGGGCAGGGGACGGTTACTGTTTATAGCAAAAATACAGCATTGTCGTGTCATCAAACTGAGGCGCTTCCCCGGCAAAGGCATCGATCTCCTCTTTCATACGTTCAAGGAGTTCCTTTGGTCCGGCCTCCCTGTTCCGGTTCAGCACCTCCAGCATCCTGCCTGTACCGAACTGTTCGTTCGCTGTATTGACTGCTTCCGGCACGCCGTCTGTGTAAACAAACAGCTTATCTCCGGGGTTCATCTGAAATGCGTGTTCCCTGTATGTGAGACCGGGCAGTATGCCGACCACCATGTCATGCTTGTACCGGATCAGTTCATAAGAACCGCCGTCCCTGCACACCGCCGGGTTTTCATGACCGGCATTGACTGATACGCCTGCCCCGGTTGTAAGATCGATCAGAGCAAACCATACCGTCGCAAAATACCCTGCTGCATTGTTCTCACTCAGCTGGTCATTGACATGGGACATGATCCCGGAAGGGCTCTCTCCCATCCTTGCATAGATGTTGATCAGCGTTTTCGTGATCATCATGAACAGCGCGGCAGGAATCCCCTTGTCAGAGACATCTCCGATGACCAGCGCCAGATGATCCTGATCCACAAAGAAATAGTCATAGAAATCACCGCCCACCTCTCTGGCCGGCGCCATCATGGCATGCACGTCAAATGAAAAGTCTCCCGGGGGAACGATCAGTTCCTTCGGCAGCACCTGCTCCTGGATCTGCACGGCGATGTTCAGTTCCGTCTCATATCTCTCTTTCTGTGATGTGACCGTCGTGATCTGTTCCACATAATCATCCATCTTCTCTGTCAGATCGGTAAAGTCCTCTGCAAGCTGCCCGATCTCATTCTCGCGGATCGCCATCGAATTCCTTCCGGACAGAATTGTAGTCATATCCTGACGGACCGCCCCGCTGTCCCTTGACTCTGTGTACTGACGGATGCTCAGGAGAATCTTCTTGAGCGGATGAATGACATACAGGATCACATGCCTCATCACCAGCTGCAGCAGCAGAAACTGGTAAAGAGCCCCAAGAAGCGTATTCTTCAGGGATTTGGCGTGAATCTGAGACTTCAGGTCTTTCACCTTGTAGGCAGCGCCTGCAAGGTATGCCTGATCCCCGATCAGATCCATACACTCATAGTAATCAAGATAATTGCCGGCATCCTTCAGGTCTTCCGCGAAAGTCTTCCTGAGCTGAGGACCTTCCTGCAATTTCGTTTCCACCGCATCTCTCATGGCGGAAACGGTACTGCTGTTCCCGTCGACAGGTACCGTCACCCCCAGTACATACGCATCCTGGTACTCCGTTCCTCTTCTGGAATCCGGATCGGCTCCGCTCATAAGATAACACTGTGTCTCATAGGGATGACCGGACGCCTCTGTACCGGTCGCGGCTACGAACAGGAAATCACAGCCCAGGTTCCGCTTCGTCTCATTTACGCGGGTCAGGATCCAGGAGTAGGCAATCTCCGCATACAGCTTCTGGTCCTCATCAGGAAGCGCCTCGACCTCTTCCTGGTTCAGATAGCGGATCTGAAGTGTCGGATACCGCTCGGAAAACAGGATCCGCTTTTGTTCGGTGGCACTGCCTTTTTCAAAACCGGCCTCATACTCCACATCCAGCTGACCGGCATTCTCCTGCCAGTAGGAAAGAAGCCACTTGTATGCCGGATACTCCTTCACGGCAGAGATTGTCTCCAGCACGGCATACGCCGCCTGCTTTCCCGCAATGTCACTGACTTCTTTTTCGGTATACCTGTACTGGAAAAAATAGGTGATCACCCCGGCTATCAACACGCCCATCACGATCAGGTAATTGATCTGTGCGGAAAGGCCTCTCTTTTTCTTCTTTGTCAGTTTCATCTGAATTCATCCTTCTTTGAAACAGCGTTTTTACGAAAGCTGCGGTCAGTCCAGCTCCAGACGCATGAGTACCAGCTCATGATATCCGCCTGCACGCAAGTGCATACCGCGTGGATTTCTGCCGTATTCCGTAAAACCCAGGCTCCTGTACAATGCAAGGGCCTTTTCATTATCGGCAAGTACGTCCAGTTCAAGCTGGGCATAGCCCGCTGCTCTGGCGCATTCGATACAGGCTTCTGTCAGCGCCCGGCCAATACCAAGGCCCCAGAAGACCTGATCGATGCCGATCCCAAACCCCGCCCGGTGCCTGAGCTTTTCTCTGTCCCGGATACACCAGATCCCGGCTGATCCGATGACACGTCCGTCCGCCTCCGCGAGAATCTCGATCTCATTCTCACTCTCAGCCTTTTCTTTCAGGAACTGCGTCTCCTGCTCTGCTGTGAACGTGATCTCATCCGGATAATCGACCAGGAACTCGGTCTGCGCGTGAGTCAGAATAAAGATGTCCAGCAGTGCCTGCGCGTCCTCTTCCATGCCGCCGCGAAGGACGCAGATCCTGCCGTCCTTCAGCGTTATTGTCTTATGATAGTTCATTGCCATGCCCTCTTTCTGATTTGTAGTGAAAACAAAGCATCGTGATGTCGTCAAACTGAGGCGCGTCACCGGCAAAGCTGTCAATGCCCTCCCTCATCTGCCGGATCAGCTCTTCCGGCATGGCGTCCGCATTTTGATTCAGTGTTTCCAGCATCCGCTCCGTTCCGAACAGTTCATTATTCAGGTTCGTGGCTTCCGCCACACCGTCGGTATAGACGAACAGGCTGTCTCCTGGATGCATCCGGAACGTATGCTCCGTGAAACGGATCCCCTTCATGGTTCCAAGCGGGGGAGAATGGCGGTATACACTCAGTTCATAGCTGCCTCCTGCCCTCCGGATGGCAGGATGTTCATGTCCGGCGTTAGCCGCAACCCCCTTCCCGGTGGAAAGCTCAACAATGGCAAGCCAGACGGTAACAAACAGTTCCGCGTCGTTTCCCTCACACAGTTCCATATTCGCGCCATACAGGATCTGAGAAGGATCGCCTCCCGCCTGTGCAAGGTTTTTGATCAGGGTCTTGGCTGTCATCATAAACAGTGCCGCCGGGATCCCCTTGCCGGAGACATCCGCGATCACAAGGGCCAGATGATCATCATCCACCAGGAAGAAATCATAGAAATCTCCTCCCACCTCCTTCGCAGGATCCATGGAGGCATAGATATCAAAGTCAGTCCGATCCGGAAAAGCCGGGAAAGTCCGCGGCAGGACGGAAAGCTGAATGGCTCTGGCAAATTCGAGTTCCTGATCGATCCTTGCTGCCGCTTCCGCTATGTATTTCTTCAGTGTTGATACGGTAGAGTTGATGTCGTCTGAAAGGGAGGAAAACTCCACGTTGGAACGGACATCGACCACCACATCCAGGTCACCGTCCGTGATCCTGGACAGAGAATGATTCACCTTATTGATATTCTTAATGACCAGTTGATGTACCAGGATCGCAACCAGCGCGAACAGTGCCACAAATACGAGAACATCCATTACGGCCGTCATGCCGACGGAGGCGTCCCGCGAAAGCACGACCTCGTCCACGAGCATGACCGAGATGATATAGTATCCTTCTGTAAATGTGTACATGCACCAGCATTTTTCCCCGTACACTTCAGCAGAAAAGATCTCCCATTCCGGCATGGTCTCCCTGTCGATCCAGATCCCTGTTACATCCAGGTTTTTTCCCTCGTTCTGAAAACGGTCACTGACAATGAGCCAGTTCTCGTTGGCTGCAATAATGCACCCTTTTTCTCCTACATGGCGGTTCCTGGTGACCCCGACGACCCGTCTGTCAATATCCCGCTGAAAACGTTCCGCATCATAGGCAACCTGAACAAAGCCGCCGCGTTTCAGCGTCACCGCTGCATATTTCCTGGAGATCGTGCTGTCATAGGTAATAGGCCTGTAGCTCTGTACATAGGCGTCTTCATCTCCTTCCAGCAGGACCATGAATTCTGATGACTGCTCCCCCTCCCGCATATCAAAGCCGAGAAAATCGGGATAGGTCGTTGCTGTGATGATTCCTTTGTCATCAATCACATTGATCTCAGCAACATCATATGACTTCATAAGGTCTTCCAGATATTTGGCGGTGACCTCTCCCGTATGCTTGTCCAGGATGTTCGCGATCTGCGTTGTCAGCTCAAGGAGATTATGATCTGATGCGTCAATGATATCCTGGCGGACATCTTCGATATTGATTCTCAGCAGTGTAGCGGCATTGTCTCTGGACATCCCGGTCTGGATGATCCATGAAAACACAAGGGAAAATGCAAACGCGACTGTAACGATGATAAGCAGCCACTTTAAAAACCCGCCCGCGATCGTTCTTTTCTTTTTCATGATATTGCCCGATAAAATGCTAAATCCGGAGTGTTCATATCCTTCGGTTCCAGGTTATGCGGTCTTCAGGAATCATTATATATTCATGGACTATGTGATGCAACGAATCCTTATCGGAATAAAGCTTGTATCCGCAGCGGATTCTGATCAGCTCTGTGATTTTCCTTGAAAAAACGATAGAATAACAGTAAAATGCGAGCATCCAAAGAAACGGAGCATGGTCAGATATGATTGAACTGAAAAACAGCGGCCTCCCTCTTTATATGGATGAGGCCTCCGGCATGTTAACGATCGGCGGTTCGCTGAAATATGGCGGCTATTCGCGAAAAACAGCAGGACAGATGACGGGCCTTCTCATGGATGAGACCGGCCTGACAGACAGGGCCGGGGAAGCGTTTTACGATGTTTACCGTGACATTGCCTTCCCGCAGGATCAGCCTCTTTTACAGAGCCATCAGTACCGGTATGACATCACCATCGTGATGCCCGGTCTGATCGGCGGGGAATGCAAAAAGACTTCCGGTCACTATCACGGGTGGACACCCGAAAAGAAGAACACTTACGCCGAAGTCTACGAGGTCCTGAAGGGAACTGCTCTCTATGTCCTGCAAAAATCACCGGATTTCGATGATCCCGATCCCGGGCAGGCAAAGGTGGAAGACCTGATCCTGGTAACCGTCCCGGAGGGAAGAACGCTTCTGGTCCCGCCCGATTACGGACACTGCTCCGTCAACATCGGGAGCGGGCCTTTAGTGTTCTCCAATCTTGCGTATGTACCGTGTCCGATCCATTATGATCCTGTCAGGCATTATCATGGCATGGGCGTATACATCTCCCGCGGCAGCGAGGGGATCAGCTTTGCATACAATAAGCGTTACAGCAATCTTCCGGCAGCCAGATTTGCCACAGTGAAGGACAACCCTGATTTCGGGATCCGGGAAGGCCTGCCGGTCTATAAAAGTTTCTGCGAGACTCCGGAAGCATTTGATTTCCTGGCTCATCCGGACAATTACACGGATGAGATCATGCAGATGCTCATGTGGCATGACTGCCTCGTGCAGCCGTAACCAGGTACCGTAAACATACACTGTCTGAAAGGATGAACCATGAAATTACAGATTGCCATAGACAATGCCAGCACTTCGAACATTTTTGACATCGTGGATCCGATCGCCGACACGATCGATATCGTGGAAGTGGGCACCCCGATGATCATACATGAAGGCCAGAAGGCCGTCAGGATGATCAAGGAAAAATACCCCGGCCTGACCGTTCTCTCTGACAGCAAGATCGCCGACGGTGGCGCGCTCGAGTGTCAGTATGCGGTCGATGCCGGGGCTGATATCATCACCGTCCTCGCCCTCGCAGCCGATCAGACCATCAAAGATGTGATCGATACCGCGCATAAGAGCGGCCGGAAAGCGATGGTTGACCTGATCAGCGTCACGGATATCAGAGCCAGAGCCGCCCGGCTCCGGGAGATGGGGGCGGATTACATCGCGGTACACACTGCATTTGATGTGCAGAAGACCGGAAGAACACCTTATAAAGACCTGAAAGAACTGCTGGAAGTCATCCCCGCAGAAATGTGCGCGGCCGCCGGCGGCATCAGACAGGATACGGTGTCCGATTATGCCGCCCTGCATCCGGGCATCATCATTGCCGGCGGAGCACTCTGCCAGGCACCCGATGTGCGGAAAGCAGTCATTGAAATGAAAGCAAAGATCGCAGCCGAGGAGGAAGAATGATCATGACAGGAAACATGAATGCGGTACAGATCGCCGATCAGGTTCTGGAAGAACTGAAAGCCATTCTTTCATCCGTAGATCCCGCGCAGACGGATGCACTGGCCGAAGCCATATTGCGATCCGGAAGGATTTTTACGGCGGGAGCCGGGCGGTCTCTCCTGATGATCCGCTGCTTCGCCATGCGCCTGATGCATCTGGGGCTGACCGTTTACGTGGTCGGCGAAACGGTAACGCCGGCCATCACGGACAGTGATCTTCTGATCATCGCAAGCGGGAGCGGCGAGACCGGAACCCTCAAAGTCATAGCGCAGAAAGCAAAAAAAGCAGGCGCCAGTCTTGCCCTGATCACCATCCATCCGGATTCTTCGATCGCAGCAATGGCGGACTGTATTGTCACGATCAAGGCTCCGGAAAACAAAACGTCCCGGTCAGAGACCGAGACGGGAAGCATACAGCCGGGCGGAAGCCCGTTCGAACAGCTTGTTCTGATCCTTGGCGACGCCATGTTCATCCAGCTGCTCAGAAGAAGAAGTGCCCGGTCGGGCAATCAGCAGGTCATGTCGCTGCATGCAAATCTGGAATGACACGACCTGCCGTCATTGGGGCTCTGTTTTACGGATTCTGGAACACATATTCCTGATTTGCGTCCCCTTCAAATATGAACCAGTGATAATAGTAATTGATAAAGGCCCGCTTGTTCTCCTTGCCGTAGGAACTGACGTAATCCTTGTATATGATCGTCCCGTTCTGCTTGATGACGTCGGCAAAATACTGCTTGCCTTCTTTCCTGCCGTTGAATGCGACTGCTGTAAATGACTTATTGTAATTCTGATAATGTGTGGAGATCATGCCGCCGGGAACGTTGTTCCCGATCGCGCAGCAGCCCCATGTCATCGAACGGATATCCCTGTTAAAGGTATTGCAGTGTACGGCTTTCTCATAGTTAAAATATCTTTTCCCGTAGTCAGACACTTCCTCCGGGCTTGTGCCTGCCGGCATCCGGTTCAGCTGGTCGATCGCGTCAATGAAGAGCCTGGAATAAGTGTTATAGACACCCTTCGTCTTTGGCGAGAAGATGTTGCGGTAGATCTCGATCAGGCCGAATGCGCGCGTAAGTTCATACTCGATGGCAGAGCCCCAGCTGTTATTCATCAGGCCCTTGCAGATCTGGTATGTGTCCGCCCCAAGCTGTGCGACTTTTCCTGCTGTCGGGTTGATGTCGCCGAGAACTTCCGGCGCATATCTGGCTACCACATCATAGTTCTCGAAAGCCTTTTTGCGCTCATTGGTCTGCCTGAGGTATTCCAGCGTGGCATCTCCCGGACCGTCAACAGTCGCGGCAGGATCATGCATGCGCCGAGCGCCAGAGATATGAGCCTCTTCCGTTCCTTCCTCATTTGAGTTTTCTCCTGCATCTCCTTCTGTTTATGAGCGCTTTACAATATTTGAATCATTATCATCAAATTGCGGCGGTTTGGGTTTGCCGGGACGGCTCCCGCCGGAGACATGACGCAGCATGTCATCACCGATCCTGACTTCCTTTCCCATCCCGCATGCTGACCGTGACCTCCCCCGATTCGGCTACGACATACCCGCATGAATCGGAGCAGTACTCGCGGCCATACAGATCCATGGCTACGAACCAGCATTCATATTCCCCTGCCTCCATCGGTATATCGGAAATCTGTACGTCACCTTCCACCGTCATGCTGCCGCGCGTTTCACTGCCATCCAGTGACAAAGCTTCCACTATATCTCCGGATTCCAGACTGCCAAGGAGACGGTCGGCAAGCCCGCTGACATGATCCATACCGTTCCAGATGCCCAAAAACTCATAGTATCCCCCCTCGGGATTCTCCTCATCATAGATCCAGGCAAAGCGCAGGAAAGATTTCTCTCCGTTTAACCTGACAGGCGATGAGAACACGATGTAGTCATTTGTATAAGAGATGACCCGCACATCAAGGGGCATTCCGTTCAGGACCACCTCTACCCCAAGATATGGCTGCCAGAAGAAGCTGAGCGCGTCCCAGTCGTCCACCCTGTCGACGTTGTGATCCTCATAACCGCCGTCCACGCGCCTGTTGACTACATAAAGGTCATAGAAAGACTCGGAAGAAGCAGGATCGATCGTGACATGGAAATTGCCGTCCTCGTCCACGGAACCAGCATCCAGGAAAGAGATTTCCCCGATATCCAGGGAGAAGAGCGCCTTGAGCACGGAGGCATATCGCGTAAATGGCGACATGGCCACGTATTCGTCCAGTCCTGAAGCCTCCAGGATGACCGGATACCATATGGAGATGCCGGACGCCCCCGCAGCAGCCGTTCCGCACACGCGATAGGCAACCACCCTGTCAACGGCATCCGAGAGTGTATCCCACGGCACGTCATCGGTTCCATATGCTTCCGCGCAGGCATCGGCCAGGCCCTTCAGGTCGATCAGATTGGACCTGCCCTCCTCGTCCGACGAGCCCCCGAAATCTTCTGCAATGCGTGCCCCAAAAGCGAGACGCCGAAGGCTGCCGATTCCCAGGCCGACATTCTGCTCAAGCGCGAAGTAAACGTCTTCCATTGCCTTCTCAAGGTCCGGTAAACGAGTCAGATCCAGTGCCGCGAGTGTTACCGCGGCATCCTTCCCCCGCTTCGCGGACTTGGCCTGATAACCGTCACAGATCGCGGCCGCCACCGCCCGGGGATCCGCCTGTTCAGCCCCCATAGCCGCAACGACAGGCGCATAATCCCATCCGGCACCAGCCTCGATCTCCTCCGAAGCCACCATCCAGTTCGCATAGTCCGCAAGGGCTACGGCAGTCTCCAGTGATCCCATGAGACATGCATCAAAACCTGCAATATCATAGGGACAGCCTCCCCGCGACTCAACACCCTTCGAAAGCGCCTCGCTCATCTCATCAAGGGTAAGTGAATCAAATGAGGCGGTCTCATCGAAGCAGACTCCCTTAAGTGGGCCGCCGCCATGGTTCCAGAAAATGACGGCTGTATGCTCGGCAGGGTACTCGCTCTGGCAAAACTCCAGAAAGTCGGCCAGCACAGCGGCTTCACCCATTGAGCCTTCGCCCGCCGTTCCCACACTGCAGATGCTCCCGGACTTCACCAGGAGTCTCTCTCCGTCCTGCTGCACGTCCCTGGTCCGCCATTCACGTGCACCCCCGGCCTGCACAATGACATTTACGTTGTCGGGGATGTGAGCGTTCTGTAACTCCTTCAGCGTCTTCGTCGCCCATCCCTGCCTGCTCTCCAGGTTCGATCCGCACAGATAAAGGCAGAGTGTCCAGCTCCCGTCACGAGGCAGTCCCGGTAGGTTTTTGCTCTCCGCCTGTGCCGGGCCCGTCATAAGAACGAGCGTAAAAACGGCCGAGAGCATAAAGAATCCCGGTCCCGCAGACGGTCTCCGGGTGCCCGCCGCACGTTTATGATGCTCTGTTCGCCCGCATGCATTCAGAAGCACGTATATAAAGTCAGCCATGACGTTCATGACTACGATTCCTCCCAGTTTTCTTTTGCAGGTACTATATCATATTTATATGATATCCGCATCTGTTATGTCACACATCTGTGGAGATCGACCATCACATGTAAAATGAAACAATGAGAAGGGGGACGGTTCTGTCAGACACAGAACCGTCCCCCTGATTGTTTCCCTGATCATTTCATTGACCGAGCGTGGATTCGCGCTCAATGATCGTGCAGTCCAGCATGATCTCGTGCTGCTTCGGCTCATTTCCATCGAGGATCTGCAGCATCTCCCGGGCCGCAGTCTGGCCGATCTCAAAAAGCGGCGGCGCAACACTGGAGAGGCGGGGACGGCAGACCACGGCAATCTGTCTGTCATCAAAGCCGATGAGCTGCACATCGTGCCCCACATTTATACCATGCTCGTTGCAGTAATCCAAAACCCCCACGGCCATCAGGTCATTGTGAGCAAATATCGCGGTTGCGCCAAGCTGCAAAAGTCGTGCCCCAAGTGTATATCCGCAGTCCCGTTCCCAGTCGCCTGTCAGTGTCAGGGCCGGATCGTAAAGAATACCATGATCGTAGAGCGCGCGCATATGCCCGCGGGAGCGGTTGAGCGTATGGACACTGTCCACAGGTCCTGTGATCATCCCAATGCGCTGATTTCCCTTTTTCAGCAGCAATTCGGTAAGGTCATAGGCTGCCTTTTCATCATTATAGATCACTGACGGGACGGTTTCGTCTTCGCAGATACAATAGGCACAGACGAATTTGATCCCGGTGTGATCGGACAGCGAGATCACAACGTGGCTGTGGCAGCCGATATAGATGATCCCGTCAACCTGTTTGGACATCATATCGTTCACCGCGTCATGGACCAGGGCCATACTCTCATGCAGATCCTTCGGACCATTGCCATATCGTTTGTAAAAACGGAGATTGCCGAGAATATAATGGTATCCCGCGTCGTCGCAGGCAGCCGCGATACCGTCCACGATCTCCGGCGAATTGAACACGGTCAGATCTTCGGTAATGATACCGATGGTCCGGCTGCAGCCGGCTTTCAGATTGCGTGCATTCAGATTGGGCCGATAATTCAACTCATTGGCCACATCCAGAATCAAACGACGGGTACTGGCACTCACGCCGGATTTACCATTGAGCACCTTGCTGACGGTTGCAATGGACATTTTCGATTTTTCTGATATCTCCCGGATCGTCGACATGGACTTCCACCTCGTTTCAGCAAATGTTGTCTGAAGATATAGTAAACGTTGTTATTCAAAATAGCAAGAAAATTTGTGCATATTCCATAGAAATTAAAATAAAAAAACAGCATCTTATCCATTTACAAACATTTTAGGTATCATGTATGATACAAATGATGGTAAACGTTTAACATAATTTCGATTAATACCCGTCTTTTCGGCAGATAACGAAGGATATTTGGAAAACGATTAACATGGAGGCATAAGGATTTCTGATATGTTTACGCCGGAACTGAGAAACATCAAAATACGGGACCCGCTGTTCGGACTCTATGCCGACAGGATCGTCGAAACGCTGCTTCCGTATCAATGGGAGGTGATGAATGACCGGATTCCCGGAGCGGAGAAATCCCATTGTATCGAAAATTTCCGTATTGCCGCCGGCGAGATAAGCGGCAGGCATCGCGGTGCGGTATTCTGTGACACGGATGCTTATAAATGGCTCGAGACGCTCTCTTACTGCCTGGAAAGCGGAAGGGGATTCCAATATGTGAAACTTGCGGACGGGCTGATCGATCTGATCGCCAAAGCTCAGGAGGCAGACGGGTATCTGAATACCTACTTTTCCGTCAACCACCCGGAAAAAAAGTGGACGAATCTGGCAGAAGGCCATGAACTCTACAGTGCTGGGCACTTGATTGAAGCAGCTGTCGCATACTATCGGGCTACGGGCAAGGAAAAGATCCTGGATGTGGCGTGCCGACTCGCGGATCTGATCTGCTCTCTTTTCGGTGACGGGCCGGAACAGCACAGGGGATATCCCGGACATCAGGAGATCGAACTTGCGCTGATCAAGCTCTGGCATGTCACCGGTAAGAAAACCTATATGGAGACAGCGCGCTACTTCCTGGCCATCCGGGGCGGAAAGCCGAACTATCTCCTGGAAGAGCTTAGATCACAGGGTGCGGACAGGATCTTTCCGGAATTTGCTGATTACGATGACCGGTATGCTCAGTCCCACCTTCCGCCGGTCGAACAGACAACGGCGGAGGGCCATGCCGTACGTGCCATGTATATGTACAGTGCAATGGCTGACCTGGCACGTGAGACGAAAGACAGAGATCTGCAGTCAGCCTGTCTTGCCTTATGGGACAATATCACGCAAAAGCGCATGTATATTACCGGGGGGATCGGCTCCTCCAGTCATCTGGAGCGCTTTACCGCAGATTATGATCTCCCCAATGACAGGATGTACTGCGAGAGCTGTGCCTCGATCGGCCTGATGATGTTCGGCCAGCGCATGACAATGCTTACAGGTGATGCGAGGTACTATGATGTTGTTGAGCGGGCGCTCTGTAACACGGTTCTTGCCGGCATCGCCGTGGAAGGTGACCGTTATTTCTACGTCAATCCCCTGGAAGTGTGGCCGGACAACTGCCTGCCGGGAACTTCAATGGCCCATGTCAAGCCTGTGCGTCAGCCATGGTTCGCCTGTGCC
>JAGCAV010000304.1 GCA_017652545.1 Lachnospiraceae bacterium | reverse complement strand
TGGAATCCTCTTGTGATCAACGGAGTGAGAAATCTGATCGCATGCTGCGTTATCGGTCTTTTTATTCTGCTGACAAAACACCGCCTGAAATGCAACCTGACAGTGATGGCCGGCGCGTTGTGCATGGCCGGCGTGACAACGTGCTATACCATTGCCAACAAGCTGACAACAGCCGGAAATGCAATCGTTCTGCAGTACACGGCTCCTGTCTGGATCATGATCCTGATGTACCTGTTCTTCGGGAAAAGACCCGGAAGGACAGAACTTGTCACGATCCTGATCGTGCTGATCGGCATCATCTGCTTTTTCTTTGAGGGGCTTTCCACGGGAAAGTTTGCAGGAGATGCATTTGCGCTTCTGTCCGGTATTTTCTATGCCGGTGTTTTTATGCTGAACCAGTTTGAGAAGGGTGATGCGCTTTCATCCATCTTTTTCGGGCAGCTGCTGTGCGGGATCTGCCTGACACCGATGATCGTACATGAAACGCAGTTCACACCTTCGATTCTTGCTGCAGTCTTTCTTCTTGGATCGGTCCAGGTCGGCCTGGCTTATATCTTCTTTTCATATGGTACCAAATATACGGATCCGGTGACCGCATCCATCATCAATGCAATTGAACCGATCCTGAATCCGATCCTTGTTGCGCTGTTCTACGGCGAAACACTCGGACGGCTGTCTCTGCTGGGAGCGGCAGTCGTCATCATCGGAATTCTGTTCTATAACCTGAGATCCCAAAAAGAACCAGGATAAAAAAGAGACTTCGGAACAAACCGAAGTCTCTTTTCACATATATATATATTTCTTTGAATTCCGGCAGGGACCGCCCTTCAGTTCGTCTGCTGCGTCGGATAGGATGCCTTGCCGGTCAGTTTTCTCTTTATGATCTTCAGGCCGCGCTTCAGGGCGTAGGGGCCTACGCACTTCATCATTTCCTCTGCCGTATGCATATCGGAGGCATGAGGAATATCACGTGAAAGATGGATAGCGTCAAACTCACAGCGCGTCGTGCACAGACCGCAGCCGATGCACTGGTTCAGATCCACGACCGTCGCACCGCATTTCAGACAGCGGTTCGCCTCAGCACGGATCTGTTCCTCGGTAAGAGGCAGCCTCAGATCGCGGAAGGTCTCTTTTGGATCGCCGGAAAGAAGCCCGGGCGTCTGACGGTCCGCGTTGTCATATGTTTCGATCCGGATATCGTCCCGGTCGAGCTCGATGAATTCACGAAGATCACGCCCGATCGTCAGCGACTGCCCGGGATGGACAAAGCGATTGATGGAAACCATGCCCTGTTTTCCTTCTGCAATGGCATCTATGGCAAAGCGGGCTCCGTGATAAATGTCTCCGCCGACGAAAATATCAGGCTCAGAAGTCTGGTATGTGACCGGATCCGCCACGGCTGTCCCGTTCGGACGAAGTTCGACTTTTGTTCCCTTCAGCAGATCACCCCATTCAGCGGACTGCCCGATCGCCATCAGAACGTTTTTGCATGTGAGAGAAACGGTCTCATTCTCATCATAGACCGGATTAAACCGATGATCGGCATCGAATACGGAAACGCATTTCTTAAAGACGATCGAGGAGATCTTTCCATCCTTTGTGATGATCTCCTTCGGCCCCCATCCGTTCATGACGGTGATCCCTTCGGCTTCGACTTCAGCGATCTCATCTTTTGCCGCAGGCATCTCATCTCTGGATTCAAGACAGACCATGAAGACTTTGTTTTTTGTGCAGCGCAGGGCAGTGCGGGCAACATCCGCCGCCACGTTGCCGCCGCCGACCACGACAACATTACCGGTCAGCCTGATGCCCTTTGCGCGGGAACCTTCATCTATTTCAGCCTGTGTCAGATTGACTTTCCGCAGGAACTCAATGCCGGAGAGAACACCGTTTGCGTCTTCACCGGGGACGCCCGCAAGGCGGCCTCCCTGGAGGCCGATGGCCACATAGAAAGCTTTAAATCCCTGTGCGCGAAGATCACTTATCGTGATGTCTTTTCCCACTTCGACGCCGCAGCGGATCTCAACACCCATCCTGCGGATGATGTCGATCTCAGCTTCCAGAACATTCTTTTCCAGCCGGAAGGAAGGAATCCCATTCAGCATCATGCCGCCGGGACGGGCCTCCCGTTCGAAGACCGTAACAGGATAGCCTTCTGTACGAAGGTAATAAGCGGCGGAAAGACCGGCCGGGCCTGAACCGATCACTGCGATCGGGAAATCATCCCACTGTCTGCCCTCACCATTCTCACAGATCGGGATATACTGCTCATTCTGATCGAGTTCACGCAGCGCAAGGAACTTTTTGATCTCGTCGATCGCAACAGGTTTGTCGATCAGGCCTCTGGTACAGCGGTCTTCACATCTTCGGTTGCATATTGCGCCGCATACAGCCGGGAAGGGATTGTCCTGACGGATCAGACGAAGCGCATCCGTGTATCTGCCCTCGGCGGCCATACGAACATATCCCTGAACAGCAAGGTGGGCGGGACATGCCGTTTTGCACGGAGAAGTCCCTGTATCATAACAGTTGATCTTATTGTGATCCCTGTAATCAGGATCCCACCTGTCCTCACCCCAGGGCAGGTCATCGGGCAGCTCATGCATCGGATAT
>JAGCAV010000303.1 GCA_017652545.1 Lachnospiraceae bacterium | reverse complement strand
TGGTGTACCCGAAACCTGATCCTGGGAGAAAAAGGGCAGATCGACATACCGTCCATTTTTGACAGAGGGGCGGAGAAGGAAATGTTCCTGACGATCGGCCGTCCGCCTGAAAGCAGCACCGAGAAGTTCATCATTGACTGCAGCGACAATTATGTGCTTCAGGTCGAGCAGATGGGGCGTGTGGCTGCCGGACTTGAAAAGCCTGCCATATCACTTGACTGGTCTGAGGGAAATGCCATCGTGCTGGATGAATGGCTGAAACAGGAAGAAGGGTAAGGTCTGTGTGGCAGGCCTTACGGAACAGAGGTTCATGATTATGGATAAAGTGCTGATCGCTGGCGTGTCCAGCGGCCTGGGAACCCAGCTGGCCAGGCTCTGCCTTGAAAAAGGGAGCCGGGTCTTCGGCGGGTATGTCCATCTTAACAGGGATCTGCAGGATCTTGCGGATGCGTATAAAGATTCGCTTCATCTTTTTGAGATGAATGTTGATTCAGAGGAAGCGGTCAGGGTGGCAGCGCACAGGGTAAGTGAGCACACGGACAGCCTCGACCTGATCATTAATGCGTTCGGTGTCCTGAACCGCAGGAATGCCTGTGCGCTGAGTGAGTTCGATATTGACGGCAGCATGGATCTGATCAATGTCAACATGCTTGGACCGCTGCGTGTTGCCAAGTACTTTGAGAATCTGCTCCTGAGCGGAGATATGAAGGTCCTTGTCAATATTTCTTCTGAAGCAGGCAGCATGGCAACGAACAACCAGTACAGGGACAGGTATGATTACTGTATGTCAAAAGCAGGTGTGAATATGCAGAGCGTGATCCTGCAGAGGTACTGGTATGATCAGGGTGTGAAGGTCCTCGCCGTACATCCCGGCTGGATGAAGACCAGAATGGGCGGGGAACGGGCAGTGCTTGATCCGGCCGTATCTGCGGCAGGCATTCTGGAACTCGCATACAGGTACATGCACCAGCCGGACAGGGAGATCTATTTCGACTATAACGGAACACCGAGACCATGGTAATTGCGGCTGCCGCCAATGCGGCAGCCTTTGTTTTGGAAGCGGAGACGGGGGAAGGCATTGTCCTGACAAAAGGATGGCAGAAACCGGTCCGGAATGGTAAAATACTGGCAGCTGTAAGGGTAAATGATCCTGACAGGAGGTAAGTACAGATTACCTGGTACAAAAAGGCGCGGTAAAAAAAGGAAAACAGGCATGAAAGAAAAAATCGCCGCCGGCATTGTCAGGCACCGTAATCTGATCCTGCTGCTCATGATACTTCTGACGGCTGCAGCAGGTGCCTGCATCGGCAGGACAAACATCAACTACGATCTGACAAGGTACCTTTCTGCAGACACCATGACCAGGCGGGCGCTGGAAGTCATGGAAGAAGAGTTCGGCAGCAGTGCGCAGATCCGTATTATGTTTGAAAACACACCTGAGGAGACAGTCAGGGAACTGGCCCTGGCCCTGGGCCGGTGGGATGAGATTCTGTTTGCCGCCTATGATCCGGAAACAGATGCCGTAACGCAGAATGGAATGACCCGGTATCTGATCAGCCTGACACTGAAGGATACGGATGCCACGCCGCTGATACCAAGGCTGCGTGAACTGACAGACGGCTTTCCGGGTGTGGGAACCTGCTATATAGGCGGTCAGGCCGCCTCGCTGATCGAAGTACAGAATAATCTTGCGCGTGAGATGCCGGCTGTGATGCTGATTTCCGTGGCGGTGATCGTGCTGGTCCTGCTTGCGACTTCCCGCGCCTGGATGGAACCGCTGGTGATCCTGCTGGTACTGGCTGCCTCCATCGTCATCAATATGGGGACGAATTTCATTTTCCCGGATGTCTCCTTTATCACCTTCGCGGTCTGCGCAATCCTTCAGCTGGCTTTGTCCATCGACTATGCCATCATGCTGCTGCATACATATCATGACTGCGGGGATGACATGGAGAAGGCGCTGTGCCAGTGCTTTATGCGGATCGCTTCCAGTGCCATGACGACAGCCGCGGGACTGATGTCCCTTCTTTTTATGAGCTTTACGATCGGTTTTGATATCGGGATCGTACTCTCCAAGGGAATCCTCATCAGCATGCTCACGGTTTTTCTGATGATGCCCGGTGTTACGCTTCTTTTTGACAGGGCCCTGAAGGCGACCCGGCATCGTCCGATCCGCTTCGGCGGGGACCGCGCCGCCGCATGGATCAACAGGCATAAGAGGCGGCTGGCCATTCTCCTGGTTCTACCTGTCCTGTGCGGCCTGGTGCTGCAGAGCCGGAATACCTATACGTTTACGGACGCCGGGTCCGCTGCCCGGACCGATTCCTCCGTGATAGACGAAACCTTCGGAATATCCAATCCGCTCATCTTCCTGGTTCCGGGGGGAGAAGATGATGATGACTATGACAGGCAGCGGACATTTGCAGCTGCGCTTGAAGAAATCACCCTGCCTGACAATACGCCTGCAGTCGGCAGCATTGCTTCCATGGTCACCACGGCAGGCGCCGCGCTGGAATACTATTCCGCAGATGAGATTGCGCAGATGACAGGGATCTCTCCGGCAGCGGTAAGGATGTTTTTCATGCTTCACGGATACGGGGATTCTGTACGTGCCGATATCCTGCTTCAGGACGCAGGAGAGCTGATCGGGAACAATGAAATGGCGGCAGAGCTGTCGGATGATCTGCAGACCGCCCGCACAGCTTTTATCGGACCGCATTATGACAGGATGATCCTGGAGCTGAATTTCATGCCTTCCAGCAGGGGTTTTTCCGAGGTGATGGACCGGATCCTCGAGACGGCGGGAGGGGTGTTCGGTGAGGACTTTTACGTCACAGGATCTTCCATGTCGGGTTATGACATCGGAAACGCGTTTCATAGCGACCTGCTGAAGGTCAATCTGATCACTTTCCTTGCCATCTTTGTCATTGTTTCCATTTCCTTTATGTCCTGGCGGTTTGCGCTCCTGCTGGTCTTTATCATTGAAGGCGCGATCTGGATCACAATGGGATTTTCACGGCTGATCGGACAGTCCATCTTCTTTATGTCCTACCTGATCTGCCTGTCCATCCAGATGGGTGCCACGATCGACTACGGGATCCTGTTCTGTGATCAGTACCGGACCTGGCGCCGCGCCGGCATGCCTGCACAGGCGGCACTGGGAGAGACGCTGAGCCGCGCGCTGCCTACGATCCTTACATCAGGGACCATTCTGGTCACGGCCGGCGGGATCATCGGAAAGTACTGCAGCATCTATTATATCTCGAGCATCGGCTCACTCCTGGCCAGGGGAGCTTTCGTCTCAGCCGTGCTGATCCTCACGCTCCTTCCGTCCCTCCTCCTGCTCCTGGACAGGTTCATGCTTCCTGCTGCAGACTCGGAAGGGAGGAGATCATGAGAAGAATTTCAGATGTCCTGAAGGAAAGATACGGGGAAAAGATCTACAAGCTCTCTCTTACATCCGGGTGTACCTGTCCGAACAGGGATGGCAGGGCCGGTTACGGGGGATGTGTTTTCTGCTCTGAAGGCGGATCCGGAGAATTTGCCGCAAAAGGAAGAGACATCGAAAAGCAGATCGAAGAGGCGAAGGAAAGGATCAGAAGAAAAACGGATGCCCGCCGGTTTATCGCCTATTTTCAGTCCTTTTCAAACACCTACGGTGATGTGAACCGTCTGAAGGCGCTTTATGAACGCGTGATTCGAAGGGATGACATTGTCATCCTGTCCCTCGCGACCAGGCCGGACTGCCTGGGTGATGAAGTCATGGAGATGCTGGCCGAGCTGAACAGGATCAAGCCTGTCTGGGTGGAACTGGGGCTTCAGACGATGCATGACGCGACTGCCCGGAGCATGAACAGGGGATATCCTCTCAGTGTGTTTGACGAAGCAGTGAAAAAACTGAAACAGGCAGGCCTGCAGGTGATCGTCCATGTGATCTTTGGCCTGCCGGGGGAAACAAAGGAGGATATGCTTCAGACTGTCCGCTATCTGAGTACCCTCCGGCCCGGACCGGACGGGATCAAGCTGCAGATGCTGAACATCCTGAAAGGCACCGTGCTGGCTGACCGGTATGAAGCGGATCCTTTCCCGCTTCTGTCCCTTGAAGCGTATACGGATCTTGTTGCCGAGAGCATACGCATCCTTCCGGAAGAAATGATCATCCACCGCGTGACCGGGGATGGACCTGCAAACCTTCTGATCGCCCCCGGATGGGTACGGGACAAGAAAAAGGTACTGAATACGATCACCCGGAAAACCAGAAGCCTGACATGAGGAGAAAATGATTATGCTGAAAGAAGAGATCAGAGAAAAACTGTTTGCCCTGCAGGACGAGAAGTATCGTGATTTTCAGATCAGACTTATTCCGGGGAGCGGCAGGGATACCATGATCGGTGTGAGAACGCCGGATCTGCGCAGATATGCAAAGCTGCTGATCAAAACAGAGGACATTCAGATCTTCCTGAACGATCTTCCGCATCAGTATTTTGATGAGAATCAGCTTCATGCCTTCATCATTTCAGAGATAAAGGATTATGACCGGTGCATGCGGGAAGTGATCCGTTTCCTGCCGTATGTCGATAACTGGGCAACCTGTGATCAGCTGTCTCCCGGGATCTTTAAGAAGCACAGGCAGGAACTGCTGCAGCAGATCAGAATATGGATCCGTTCGGACCTGACATATACGATCAGATTTGGAATCGGCATGTTGATGCAGCATTTCCTTGACGATGATTTTGATCCTGAATATCCCGCGATGGTCGCAGGGATCCGGTCGGAAGAATACTACGTCAATATGATGATCGCATGGTACTTCGCGACAGCGCTTGCAAAACAGTATGAAGCGGTATTGCCGTTCATGGAAAACCACAGACTCGACGCCTGGACGAACAACAAGGCGATCCAGAAATCCGTGGAGAGTTTTCGCATCACACCGGAGCAGAAGGAATATCTAAGGAGCCTGAAGATCAGGAAAAATCAATGAATAAGCGTTATCTGCCGGGTGTTTCCCCTGACATTGACTTTTAAACCGGCATGTCCCATAATGACCGTATAACTGAAAAAAACGGACTGAAACATAGCAGAAACTGAATGTTGAAAGGAGATTTATTATGTTCGGTTTTAACTCTTTTACACCTACCAGAGTTGTTTTCGGAAAGGAAGCGGAACTGAAAACAGCCGAACTGATCCGGGAATTCGGCGGGAAAAAGGTTCTGATCCATTACGGCGGAGGAAGTGTGATCCGCTCGGGCCTTATGAAAAGGGTGACAGATCAGCTTGAGGAAGCAGGCATTTCGTATGTCATGCTTGGCGGCGCGGTCCCCAATCCCCGGCTGAGCCTTGTCTATGAGGGAATCGATCTGTGCAAAAAAGAGGGCGTTGATTTTCTGCTTGCCGTGGGCGGCGGAAGCGCCATTGATTCTGCCAAGGCGATCGGATATGGCGTAACCAATGAGGGAGATGTCTGGGATTTCTATGATTATAAGCGGAAGGCAACAGCCTGTCTGCCGCTGGGCGTTATTCTGACTCTGGCTGCGACAGGAAGTGAAATGAGTGATTCATCCGTGATCACGAAAGAGGAAGGTCTGGTCAAGCGCGGATACAGCAGTAATTACTGCAGACCCAGATTTGCGATCATGAACCCGGAACTGACGATGACACTTCCGGATTATCAGACCGCCTGCGGGTGCACGGATATCATGATGCATACGATGGAGCGTTATTTCACGAACGGCGGAAACATGGAGATCACGGACGCCATTGCGGAAGGTCTTCTGCGCACAGTGATGACGAATGCTCAAATCCTGGTGAAGGATCCGAAAAACTACGACGCGCGCGCCGAGATCATGTGGGCAGGAAGCCTTTCACACAACGGCCTGACCGGATGCGGAAACGACGGCGGAGACTGGATGACGCATAAAATGGAACATGAGCTGGGCGGCCTGTATGATGTGGCGCACGGCGCAGGACTTGCGGCCATCTGGGGAAGCTGGGCAAGATATGTGTACAGAGAATGCCTGCCCCGCTTTAAGAAATATGCCCTGAATGTGATGGGTGTGGAACCTGCCGGATCCGATGAGGAGATCGCGCTGAGAGGAATTGAAGCGACTGAGGCTTTCTTCAGAAAGATCAATATGCCTGTCAATCTGAGGGAACTCGGGGTCGCTCCCACAGAGGAAGAGCTTGCCGACATGGCACATAAATGCGCAGTGGGTGCCGGCGGCGCAGCGGGTTCGGCAAAACTGCTCAGGGAAGAGGATATGCTTGCGATCTTCTGAGCGATCATGTAAAAGCGGCAGAATGGCTTTATCTGTCAGACACCAGTACGAAAGACGCAGGCTGCCGTCCCGGACGGCAGCCTTTTTTGTACAGTAAATACATCCGGATATCCCGTATGTCAAAATGCTCCCTGAAGATGAGAAGGCACACGCTTTATATCAAGAAAAGATGGCAGGAGTTGCGTAAGAATGGTAAAATGCCTGTAATGGCATTGAGAAGGTATGATCTGCAGAACCGGAGGGTGACAGATGACGTACAGACTGATCGCGATGGATCTTGACGGGACACTGAAAAATGATGAGAAGGTCATCACTGAGAAAACGGCTGCCTGCCTGATGGAGCTGCAGCAAAGCGGCGTCCGGCTTGTACTTGCATCGGCAAGGCCGTCGCCGGGACTGCTGGCGGAAAGCACCTTCCTTCAGCTGCCGGAGCATGACGGGATCCTGATGTCATATAACGGCGGAAGGATCGTCGAGGCAGGGACAGGGAGCACGCTCTATGAGACGGCGATGCCTCTTGACATGGCAAGGAATGTACTGAAAAAACTGGAGGAATATCCGGTCACGGTCATACTGGATGACGGAAAGCAGTTTTATGTGACGGACCCGGACGGATATAAAGTCGGATACGAATGCTGGAACAACAATATGTCCTGTACGAAGGTGGAGAACCTTGCAGCGTTCATTGATTTCGAACCGGTCAAATTTCTGATGTCCGTTCAGCCTGATGAACTCAGCTCAGTTCAGAAGCAGATCGCTTCATGGCTGCCTCCGGAACTGACGATCGTGCAGACAGCCCCGTTCTATCTGGAGATCATCCCTGCCGTGATCAACAAGGGCGAGGGCCTTCGCCAGATCTGTTCCCTGCTGGACATCCCCCTTGAGGAAACGATCGCATTCGGGGATTCCGAAAATGACATACCGATGCTGCAGGCCGCGGGAATTGGTGTGGCGATGGGCAATTCAACAAAAGATGTTCTGGAGATGGCGGATGCGGTAACGGATTCCAACAATGAGGACGGCATTGCCGTTTTCCTTAACAGACTGAAAGAAGAGGCTTGAAGAGTACAGGTAGATCATGATGAGAACGAGAACGATTGTTGCAAAATTCGGCGGGACTTCCCTTGCGGATGCCGCGCAGTTTAAAAAGATCAAAGCGATTATTGAGGAGGATCCGGACCGGAGATTTATCGTCGCTTCCGCTCCGGGCAAACGATTTGACAGGGATGTGAAGGTGACGGATCTGCTCATGGACGGTTATGAGAGCGCCATCAGAGGAGAGGATACAGATTTCAGACTCCTTCAGATAAAGAACCGGTTTGATGAGATCATTACCGGCCTGGATCTTGCGTTCCCGCTGGAGGAGGAGATCAGCATCATCCGGCAGAAGCTGGCTGAAAAGCCTGAGAAAGATTATGTGCTCAGCCGCGGAGAATACCTGAATTCACGTATCCTCGCGGCAGATCTGGGCTTTACGTTTGTTGACCCTGCATGGTGTGTCTGCTTTGACGAACAGGGACGACTGGAGGCAGCCATGACGAACCGCGCGCTGGGCGCCGCCCTGCATCCTTTGAAAAACGCGGTGATCGCAGGCTTTTACGGCGCCGATATGCAGGGGAAGATCCACACGTTCTCACGCGGCGGTTCGGATGTGACCGGAAG
>JAGCAV010000302.1 GCA_017652545.1 Lachnospiraceae bacterium | reverse complement strand
TGATCGGGGAGATCAGTGAACTTTGCGAGCAGTTCGAGTATCTGGGAAGTTATTCCGAGGTGGTCTGACGGGCCCGGTTATTTATTTAACGATTGACAACGCCCGCATTTTGCCGTAAACTCTCGTCATTGCAACTGAATGAAGCAAAAGCGATGACGGCACTATGCGTTCTGATATCCTCTTCAGAGAGCCGGCGGCTGGTGTGAGCCGGTGTGTGATCAGAATTTGCAGTCTCCTGCCCGAGCTGATCCCCTGAACGCGGATGTTTCTGAAGTAGGGGGATCCGGAAGCCCCGTTACCATGGCAGGATACTTGATGGAGTGTCCGTGAGAGGTCGCCGGAAAAGGCGGCAATCCGGGTGGTACCGCGATTGGAATATGATCTGATCGTCCCGGATGTTCGGAATATGATTCCGGACATCCGGGGCTTTTTTATCGAAAGGAGTATTACATGAAGCCGATCAAATTCATTGACATCACACTCAGGGAAGCAGCAACCTTAAGGGAAAATGCACTGACGTTCAAGGAGAAACTGGAGATCGCCCGTTTGCTGGACAGGCTGAAGGTGGATATTATTGAGCTGCCGGCGATTAAGGGCGGCAAGGCGGATCAGCTGTACAATAAGACGATCGCCTCTCTTCTGAATACAGCCATCACGGTGGCGGTGGACATCAGTGAAAGCAGTGTGGAGGAGACCTGGGAGACCATCCGGGGCGCCGGCAAGCCCAGGCTGAATGTGATCGCGCCGGTTTCTCCTGTCCAGATGGAGTATACCGCTCATAAGAAGGCGGCGGCTATGCTGGAGCTGATCCGGGAAAAGCTGAAGGAGTGCCGGTTCTACTGTGAGAATGTGGAGTTTACCGCAGCGGACGCGACGCGGGCTGAAATGGATTTCCTGTGCAGCGCTGTTGCCACGGCGATCGATGCAGGCGTCGGCAAGGTCACGCTCTGCGACAATGCCGGGGTCATGCTGCCGGATGAGTTTGCGGCTTTCATCAGAGAGGTAAAGGAAAGAGTGCCGCAGCTGGCGGATGTGCAGCTTTATGTGGAACCCTCCAACGCCCTGCATATGGGGGCTGCCTGCGGCGCGGCTGCGATCGCGCAGGGTGTGGAAGGCGTGAAATGTACTGCTGTAGCCGGTGAATATCCCACGCTGGAAGAGATGGTTCATCTGGTCCAGGTAAAGGGAACGGACCTGGGTGTTTCCACTGGCCTGCGGACGACGGAACTGACCCGGACCATTACCCAGATCGGCCGGCTGATGAAGCCCCGTGAGGAGGACAGTTCCTCATTCGGCAATATCGCGATCGGAGACGCAACGCAGGCGAATGTGTGCCTGGATGAGAACGATGATATCAGTGAAGTCATCAAAGTGGTCCATCAGCTGGGATATGACCTGAGCGATGAGGACAATGCCAGGGTGTTTGAGGCATTCCGCAGCGTTGTGGTGAAAAAGCAGTTCGTCGGGACGAAGGAACTGGATGCCATTGTGGCCAGCACCGCGCTGCAGGTTCCCGCCACGTACAGAATCGAAAACTATGTGATCAACAGCGGAAACATCATTTCAACGACAGCCAACGTTCTTCTCGAAAAAGACGGCGAGAAGCTTCGCGGCGTAGGGGTGGGAGACGGCCCGATCGATGCCGCTTTCCAGGCGATTGAGCTGATCATCGGCCATCACTATGAACTGGATGATTTCCAGATTCAGACAGTGACGGAAGGCCGGGATGCCATGGGCAGTGCGCTGGTCAAGCTCAGGGCGGACGGCAGGGTCTACTCCGGCAACGGTATCTCAACGGATATCATCGGAGCATCCATCCGTGCCTATATCAGTGCGTTGAACAAGATCGCCTATGAGCAGAACTGAGCAAGGCGGTTTGATTGAAGAGTAAGGAGGCAGCAATTTGAAACTTTCATTCTCTGTTCAGAACTGGAAAGATACAGACTGGAGTTCATTCTGTCAGACGGCTGTTGATACACGGATGCAGGGCATTGAACTGCATGATGTGACCGGCCCGCTGTTTCAGGGCAAGGACTCACCGACAAATCCGCAGAGAGCAGCTGCTCAGCGCAGAAATCTGACAGGCAGCGGTCTTTGTGTTTCCTGCGTGGATACAAAGCCGGATTTTACAGAAGACGGGTTTTACAGGGAACTGGCGGCAGCGGTCGAAGCAGCCGTCAATCTTGGAACCGGGTATGCCGGCGGGTACGTTGCGGTGCATACATCCTGTACGGATGCGGCGCTCTGTCAGCAGAAGATGGGTGAAATGCTGGACATGATCAGGGAACGGCCTGTAACCCTGCTGGTCGAGACGGTCGGAGCCTATGCGGATACGTCAAGACTTCGCGATCTGCTCAACAGCTTTGCGGATGATCAGCTGGCGGCTGTCTGGAACATGTACGCCACGTTCGCGGAGGCCAAGGAGGATGCGGAAGAGACCATTACCAACCTCGGCGCATATGTCAGACATGTGCATATTCATGATTTTATCAGGACGGCAGACGGAGAACTCGTGCCGGAGCTGATCGGAGAAGGCCAGCTGCCGATCTCAGAGATGATGAACGCGCTGCGTTCCGTCAACTATGACGGCTTTATTTCCATCCAGTGGAATCCCGCGTGGATAGAGGAACTGTCGGACATCGAGATCATCCTCACCCATTTTGCCAGCTGCATGAGCCGCTTTGAAGAGACGAGAAGGGCCCGCAGGCATCTGTACTGGAACAACGCCCATACAGGCCGGTACATATGGAAGAAAGAATCCCTGATCGAGAAAACGTTCCCCCAGGTGCTGGACACCATGGTGGAAAATTTCCCGGATCAGCTTGCCATTAAGTTTACAACGCTTGACTATACCAGGACTTACAGCCAGTTCCGGGATGATGTGGACGAGTTCGCGAGAGTCCTGATCTCCCTGGGCGTGCGTGCCGGCACTAAGGTGACCATCTGGGCGACCAACGTACCGCAGTGGTTTCTGACATTCTGGGCCACGACCAAGATCGGCGCGATCCTGGTGACCATGAACACGGCCTACAAGATTCACGAGGCGGAATACCTGCTGCGTCAGTCAGATACACATACACTGGTCATGATCGAAGGTTACCGGGACTCCAACTACCGTGAGATCATGAATGAACTGTGTCCGGAGATCAAAGATACAATACCGGGGCGGCCGCTGCACGCAAAACGGCTTCCGTTCCTTCGGAATGTCATTACCGTAGGCTTTTCCATGCCCGGTGCCCTGACCTGGGAAGATTCATTTGCATACGCGGAGAAGACCCCGGTCGAGGAAGTGCGCCGGATGGCTTCGGCGGTGGATGTGAATGATGTCTGCAACATGCAGTATACCTCCGGTACCACCGGGTTCCCCAAGGGCGTTATGCTGACCCACTACAACATCGTCAACGACGGGAAGAACATCGGTGACGGCATGGATCTTTCCACGGCGGACCGCATGATGATCCAGGTGCCCATGTTCCACTGCTTCGGCATGGTGCTGGCCATGACGGCTACCATGACCCATGGCGGGACGATCCTGCCGCTGCCGTATTTTTCACCGAAATCATCCCTGGCGTGCATCAACAATGAGCACATCACGGCCTTCCACGGAGTGCCCACGATGTTCATCGCTATGCTGTCGCATCCGGATTTCGAGAAGACAGACTTTTCCCACATGCGTACAGGCATCATGGCAGGCAGCCCCTGCCCGATCGCCGTCATGCGTGATGTGGTGGACAAGATGCATATGACCGAGATCGTCATCGTGTACGGGCAGACGGAAGCGGCTCCGGGCTGTACCATGAGCCGCACGACGGATTCGCTGGAGGTCCGTGTGACCACCGTCGGAAGCGCTTTCCCGGAAGTAGAGTGCAAGATCGTTGATCCCGAGACCGGGGAGGACTGCCCGGACGAGGTGATCGGTGAGTTTGTTGCCCGCGGATACAACATCATGAAGGGATACTACAAGATGCCCAAGGCGACAGCCGCTGCCATTGACAAGGACGGATGGCTGCACACCGGTGATCTGGCCTGCCGTACACCGGAGGGCAATTACCGCATCACGGGCCGCCTGAAGGACATGATCATCCGCGGCGGTGAGAATATCTATCCGAAGGAGATCGAGGAATTCATCTACACCCATCCGAAGGTAAGCGACGTGCAGGTGATCGGCGTGCCGGATAAGGCCATGGGTGAGGAGATCATGGCCTGCGTCATCCTCAAGGAAGGTGAGGAGATGACCGTGGAGGAGATGAAGAAGTATGTTCTGGATCACATGGCCAAGCACAAGGTTCCCAAGTACATTGACTTTGTGGACGGCTTCCCGATGAACGACGCGGGCAAGATCCAGAAGTACAAGATGAGGGAGCAGGCCGTGGAGAAACTCGGACTGCAGCAGGCAGCCAGCATCGAGACAGCCTGATTGCTTAAGAGCCGAAAGTAAAAAAGATGACTGTGCCGGGAGGCCGGACAGGAAAAATCTGCAGATGACAGAGGGATCATCCCCGGTACTGCCCGGGGGTGGTCCCTTTGTATTTCCGGAATGTCCGGATAAAATAACTCAGGTCATTGAAGCCGCAGCTCAGCGCGATGGCCGTGATGGGCTCGTCCGTGGTGGACAGGGCGTAGCAGGCATATTCGATCCGCTGCATGTTCAGATATTCGATGGGCGTATGGTGCGTCATCCGGAAAAAGAAACGGCAGAAATATTTCGGCGACATGGAAGCCGCTTCGGCCATCTGCGTCAGTGTGACCGGAGCGCCCAGATGCTGATCGATGTAGTCAATGGCTGCCCGAAGCTGCATGGTCTTTTTGACGTCCCTGGCAGAGGTATGAGGCTGTGTATCCAGGTACAGCTTCGCGGAAAAGATGTGGGCAAAGAACTGATAGATCTGTCCGATCACTGCCATCTCATATCCTTCAGACTGATGATGCATGGCATAAAAGATCCTGTCGGCGATATCCAGTGTCTTGGAATGATGAGCTGTGAAGTGGTGGTAGACCAGCGCACTGTGGTCCAGGACCCGCTGGATATAAGGCTGGCAGGCGGCAAAGCGCAGGAAGATGTTCAGGTCAAAGACCAGGCATTCATAGACACAGTCATCCGGAATGCCGGCGTGGAGCACACCGCCGTGAACAAAGACCAGCTCCCCCTTTTTCACAGGAAAGCTCTTTTCGTTCAGGGTCATCATGAGCGAGCCGTCCAGGACCCGGATCAGTTCGTACTCGGTATGCCAGTGGTAGTTCATCTGGTAACGGGGGTGACCTTTCTGGACATAGTAATATTCAAAGGGAAACAGGTCTGTTCCGTGCTTCTTTTTTTCGTTGAGCTCTAAATATTGCATAAAAGAATCCCCCGAGGCGGTTAAAAGATATACGAAAAGTTTAAAAAAGTGAATATTGTCCTGTTTTCTGTGATTATAATACGAGAATAATCATGATTACAATGATAAAATGTAAAAAACAATATTTTTAACATAACGGAGGGTTTCATTATGGCAGACACAAGAAAACTGAT
>JAGCAV010000301.1 GCA_017652545.1 Lachnospiraceae bacterium | reverse complement strand
TGGCTCACTCCCCCTTCTGAAGCGTGATCACAACGTCTTTTTTGCCAAGCAGGTCTGTCATCTCCTTCTTCGAAAGATCGACATGCCCCAGTCTGGTGTAGGCCCATGAATTGGAACCGTAAAAGATAACGATCTGGTTTCCGGAATACAGCACGATATCTCCGTAATCCGTTACGGTCTGCCCATCCTCACTGGGTATTTTCTGACCGATCGGACCGACCTGCTCAAAGCCTCCGTACATGGACATCTGAATGGTCAGCGGAAGCAGTTTTTGAAGTGACGCAACCGATTCGTTATCTTCCCATGTCACCGGAACCTCGGTTTCTCCTATCATCATGCGCATACCGGCATCCTCCTTTGCAGCTGTTTTTTCTTCTGTCACGATCTCACCTTCCCAGGTGATGATCCCGCCGAATTCGTAAAGGTTCGTATATCCCATGTCAGCCAGCTTCTGTGCGGCCTGCTTGCTTCGGTTCCCGCTCCGGCAGTAGATCAGAATGACCTGGTTCAGGTCCGGGAGTTCTTCCGGCGGTTCCCTGTCGATGCTTTCATTCGGGATCAGGATCGCCCCCGGAATATGCCCGGCATCGTATTCATCCTGCCGGCGGACATCCACAATGACGCAGCCGTCCCCGGCATCCATCATCTCCCTGGCTTCCTCCTGAGAGATCTGCTTATAGGTAGACCCCGGCTGTGACTTCACTTCCGCTGCCTTATGCCCGGTGCATCCGGCCAGCAGGATAACCATCAGCAGTGCAGCTGTTTTTACTCGTTTCAACTCTTCACCAGTCCTTTCCAAATGCAAGAAAAAGATAAAGCCCCAGGATCGCCGAAACACCATAGCCCATGAACGGGACGGGAAAACGGCCCGTGAAGGAAGACAGGATCGTCAGCAGGTAATACATGCCGATCCCGGTCTCTGTCAGCCGCCTTTTCCTGAATCCCTCTGTCAGAAGACAGCCGGGAAGGCAAAGCAGGGCGATGATCCCCAAAACAAACAGGATCACGGACTGTCCCCGTAAGATCAGCAGGATGCCCTCCGTATAGCTGACAGGTGACAGCGGATCCGGACGGAACCATGACAGGATCGTCAGCAGCAACAGCAGGCCGCAGATACATCCCTTCCATATTTTGGGCGTATCCATAACAAAAAGAATGATGATCATGGACACGGAAAACGCCAGCAGCTGGGAGGCATCCGGCTGCAGGCAGAGCATCAGCGCAATACCCGCGATCCCGACGGAAGCGAACACGATCTGCTTTTCCCTGAGCAGCTGTACGAAAGCCGCGATCGATACCGGCAGCACGACCGCAGCGATATTCAATGAAAACACCGGCAGGCGCAGCCAGCGATGAACTCCCTCCATACCCGGTCCCAGGAACGTCAGCAGCAGCAAAAGCATGGAGACGGCGACCACAGCCACGGCAGGTATCCTGACATGAAGCTTTACCGCAGCCAGAGAAAGAAAGGCAAATACGGCAATGAAAAGAGGATTCTGAATCCAGATCCCTGCTGGCACACCATCACAGACCATCCCGATCACGCCCAGAAGGCAGGGAATCAGGACAGCCGCAGTGAGCAGCA
>JAGCAV010000025.1 GCA_017652545.1 Lachnospiraceae bacterium | reverse complement strand
TTCATCCAGGAGCCATACCGGCTGTGCCGAGAGAGCCGGACGGTCTGTCCAGATCTCCCCCACGAGATCCAGGTCGCAACGGATGGCCGCATGTTTTTTTGCCAGCAGCGTTTCATACTTTCTGCCGTTTACAGCCGTGACAGTCCTGCCATCAAAGCCCAGTGTCATGCCTCCCGTCATCTTCTGCCCGAGGAATTCCTCAATGGTGGGAACGCCTTCGTCACGCATCCGGAACAGTGTCACACCGGAGCCGGCAAGCTGCTGCTCCGCCTGAAGAAAATACCGGCCGTCCGTCCAGAGACCTGCCATGTCCTGCATGATCAGGGCGGTTCCGGCGGAGCCTGTGAAACCGGTGATATATTTCCTGCACTTAAAGAAGTCACCGACATATTCGGATCCATGGAAGTCATCGGTGGGAACGAGATACGCATCCACGCCGGCTTCTGCCATTTTCTGTCTGAGCGCTGCAAGGCGCTCCGGTACGGTCATTTCCATGATCGATCTTCCTTCCTTTTAAAATGTGTTGTCCGCGGTCTGTCTGCTCAAAAGCCGCGCCGTTTTCTTTTATACCATCCAGGGCCTTTTTAGGCAAGGTCCGCCTACGGAAACAAGCCTTTTCTCATTGGCAGAAGCACGGTGAGATACGGTCCTATAATCTGAAAAATGTCATTGCGATTCCCCCCGGTAAAAGGTACAATACAGACAGTACGTTTTGCATAAAATTACAGGCGGAAGGAGAAGGACGGTTATGAATGATATTTATTGTATTGGTGAGCTTTTGATCGACTTTATTCCGGGAAGCGAACCGGCCAGCTATATTCGCAAAGCGGGCGGAGCACCGGCCAATGTCGCGATTGCCATGATCAAGAACGGACTGAGCGCCAGCGTGGCCAGCAAGGTCGGCGATGATGATTTCGGCCATTTCCTGGTGGATACACTGAAGGAGCACGGCGTGAAAGTCGCCTGCCCGGAGCTCTGCGAGGAAGCGATCACCACCATGGCTTTTGTTACGCTGATGGAGGACGGAGACAGAAAGTTTACTTTCGCCCGCAAGCCCGGTGCGGATACCCTGCTGAAACCGGAGGAAGTGAAGGAAGAGGACATCGCGGATTCTGCCATCATCCATGCAGGATCATGCTCCCTCTCTTCGGGACCGGCTGTCGAAGCCACGATCAGGGCGCTGCGCCTTGGCCATGAGAAGGGAAAGATCGTCAGCTTTGACGTGAACTACCGCAACGTGATGTGGAAAGACGATGTGGATGCCTGCACAAAGGCTGTGATGGATATTCTGCCCTATGTTGACCTGCTCAAGATCTCCGATGAAGAGGTGGAGATGATGGGCGGCGTGGATGCCATTCCGGATCTGATGAAGAAATACGGGATCGCCATGGTCATGGAGACACTCGGGGCGGACGGCGCACAGGCCTTCTATGACGGACAGATCATCCGGATCCAGGGCCGCAAGGTGAAGGCTGTGGATGCGACCGGTGCCGGCGATGCTTTCTGGGGCGCTTTCCTTGCAAGTCTGCGTATCCAGGGTGTAGAGAAGGCTTCCGATCTGACAGCGGACATCATCCGGAAAGCCATGGATTACGGCAATGTATCCGGCTGCATCTGTGTGCAGAGCAAGGGCGCCATCGCGTCGATCCCCACAAGGGAACAGATTGAGGCATATCTGGCGAAGGAAGGCTGAGCCGGGTATCTGACCGCAAAGCAGTATTTTCAAAAGGGTATTGTTATAAGAAAAGGAAAGGGGACAAAATGAAAGAGAGAAGAAATGTATTCAGATGGCTGCTGGCAATGATCGCTGTTTTTATGATCACGATGGCCGGCACGGCGATGGCAGACCAGACCTTCAACATTGGTACGCTGCCGAACGGACAGCTTGTGATGAAGACCGGAATCCAGCAGAGCGGAGAGATCTATTTTGTCTTTTCTGTTCCGGCAGCCGGATATCTGAATGTAAACGGCTATGCAAAGAGCGCCACAGGCTCAAATACTTACGGGCTTGATATTCTGCTCTGCAACGCATACGGGACACCGATCGATTACAGGTCCATCAACTATCCCAACATGTTGAACGGCGACGATGACATCATCTACGGTCTTAACGCCGGAACCTATGCGATCAAGATCGCGCCGTTCTCAAAGAACCAGTATAACCTGGGACTTCTGTTCACCCAGAAGAAAAACCAGGCCAAGTACAGCAAGGGCAAAGCCCTGAACATGAAGAAGGGCAAAAAGTACAATGTCGTACTTTCTGCCGGAGACAGCAGATCCTGCTGGTTAAAGCTTCAGGCTCCCGGAAACAAGAAGGTGAAGGTTACGATCAAGGGCCTTGGACAGGGCAACTACAAGATCAAGTTCACAGGGAACAAGATGAACTCTTCGAGTTATATCGAGAACAACAAGTCCAACAAATGGACCCTCTTTACCAGAGTCGGGCTGAGGGAGACCTCCCTTCGCAAAGGAACCTATTACATCAGGATCATCAGAGAAAGCTATAAGGGCTACAGCAACGGATGGCTGCAGGTCAGCTGGAAGTAATCGCTGAGCAGAGCCGCCGATAAAAAGCAAAACGAAGAATTGCCACCGGGTGAGATGCCCGGTGGTTTTTTTCGCCGCGGACCTTCGTTCCGGCTCAACATTTGTTCACTTTTTCTTTGGAGACAAATAGAGATGAGTGTGATAACATGATGATGCCAGG
>JAGCAV010000300.1 GCA_017652545.1 Lachnospiraceae bacterium | reverse complement strand
CTAATTGACATACTCTGATTAAACATTATAATAAATCTTAAGGAGCACTGCGACAAGCGGCTGGTCTGATTAACAGTTATAAAGCATTTTTAACACTTAACAACCGTCACCGGCCAGGGTGGCGGTTGTTGTTTTTACCGCCTGCAGCTGTGCAGCGCTCCTGCCCAAATGGGCAGATACTGTTCTATAATATGTATATTATATTGTCAATATGAGCACTTTCTGCTCACCTGAGTCTTCCGCTGACCTGCTCAAAGATCTGATCTGCAAGCGGCGGATATTTCGCCAGCATGGCGTCCGCCTTCGCGTTCAGTTCCTCCGCCAGTTCCCGGTCAGCCATGGATTTTGTGTTGATGAATACGTTCAGGCTGGCCCCCTGCAGGGCTGCCTTGCAGAGCACTGCGCCCACGCCGGCATCCGAGATAGCCAGCACCGAGCCCCTGGCCGCGAACTGCTGCATCAGTTCCAGGGCTTCACAGCATTTTTCCATGATCTCCATGGGAACCATGCAGGCATCCTTTAAGACGACTGCCATGACCCTGGCTTTCTCCGCCTTCTCTTCATCTGTCTCTTTCGGCATGCCGTATGCCTTTGCGAGGGGTTCAAACACCTCGGCGTCCCGCTCGATCAGCGCCAGCAGTTCCCTCTGCAGCACATCGCACTTCGTCTTGAGCTGAATCATCTCCTCTTCCACATCGGCGTATTCCTTTTTCCCGACCGTCAGGGAACCGACCATATTGCCGAGCGCCGTCCCGATCGCGCCGACCAGCGCAGAGGCGCCGCCGCCCCCCGGGACCGGTGCTTTTGATCCGAGCACTTCCACAAAGTCAGTGCAGGGCATCGTTGAAAATCCCATTTTCTACCTCCCGGTGATCCTGGCAGATCACGCTTTTGCATAAAGTGCTGTGACCCCGCCGGATCACAGCACCCTTTTCCAGTTTGTCTTCAGTTGTTATTTCTTCCCTGCTTTCTTTCTCTCCATGGCGGAAACGATGATCGCGCAGGAAGCATCACCGGTGATGTTGACAGTGGTACGTCCCATATCGAAGATACGGTCAACACCGGCAACAAGCGCAATACCTTCAACAGGCAGACCGACGGAAGCAAGCACCATGGCGAGCATGACCATGCCGGCGCCCGGAACACCTGCCGTACCGATGGAGGCCAGGGTCGCGGTCAGCACGATCGTGAGCATCTGCGGGAAGGTCAGGGTAATGCCGAAGCAGGACGCGATGAAGATCGCGCAGACACCCTGGTAGATCGCCGTTCCGTCCATATTGATGGTGGCGCCCAGCGGCAGCACGAAGGAAGAGATGCTCCTGTCAGCGCCAAGTTTTTCAGAGCAGTCCATGTTGATCGGCAGCGTTCCGACGGAAGAAGCGGAGGAGAACGCGAACATGATCGCCGGCATCATTCCCTTGAAGAAGGTGAGCGGGCTCATGCCTGCGCCGACTTTCACTGCTGTCGAATAGACAATGATCACATGGAGGATATATCCGAGATAGGCAACCAGAAGGACCTTGGCCAGAGAGCCGAGCACTGCCGGGCCGTTTTCAGCCACCACCGGGCACATCAGGCAGAAGACACCGATCGGGGACAGGGCCACGATCATCTCCATGGCTTTCATAAATACGTCGTTCAGCGTTTCAACCAGCTTGAACTCAAGCTCTCCGCGCTGATCCTGGATCAGGAGCAGGGCAAAGCCGATGATCAGGCTTGCCACGATGATCTGCAGCATGTTGGCATCCACAAAGGGCTTGAAGAAATTGGACGGGAAAATGCCGACCAGCGTATCCATGAAATTCACGGGCTCGGATGCCTCATACACCAGATCTGAGGTCTGGAGCACCGGGAAGATGCCCTTGAACAGGTTGGCAAGGATCAGACCGATCGTGATCGCGAAAGCGGTCGTGCAAAGGTAATAGACGATCGTCTTGACGCCGATCGATCCGACTTTCCTGATGTCTCTCATGGAGATGACACCGGCCATAATGGAGAAGAACACCAGCGGGGTGACGACCCATTTGATCAGGTTCAGGAAGATGGTACCAAAGGGTTTGATGTATTTGACAGCGATGTCAGCATGACTGGTCAGTGCCAGACCTGCAATGATACCAAGTACCAGCGCAATAAAAATCTTGGTTGCGAGTGACATTTTTCTCTTTCCATTTTCACTCATGACAAAAGCCTCCTTAAAATGCATTGTGTCAGGGTTTACAGTTGCATTCTATTTCATCCCGGGTGACCTTCCGGGCTGAAACCGTATCAGTAGACTCCGATGACCCGAAGAAGCAGAAGCAGCAGCACAAACAGGATGATGGGGCGGGTGATCCTTGCGCCTTCCTTCATGGCCATTCCCGCGCCGAGATATCCGCCGATCATGTTGCAGGCCGCGGCAGCCAGTCCCAGCGTGATGACCACCTGGCCGCCCCGGAGGAATACGATCAGGCTCGTGACGTTCGTCGTCAGGTTCACGGCTTTGCACAGCCCGTTCGCCGAACGCACATCCATCTTTGCAAAGAGGGAGAACGCGATGATCAGGAATGTCCCCGTGCCCGGTCCGTAAAACCCATCGTAGACACCGATCACAAGCGATGACGCCGCCGCTATCAGCATCGTCTTCCGGTCCGCTTTCACCTGTGTTTCCCCGTCCTTGAGCACGCCTTTCCTGAGAACAAGGATGGCCGTCAGTGGGAGAATGACATACAGGACCCTGGTCAGGATCCGCGAGTCCACAAGCAGGGACAGATGCGCCCCGCACCATGCACCGGCCAGTCCCGCCGCCACGCAGGGCAGCGCCATCTTCCAGGGAATGAGCCTTCTCTTCGCAAAACGCGCTGTGGCGAGGGATGTACCGCATGTCGATGACAGCTTGTTTGTCGCGATCGCCTGATGCGCGGGCAGGCCGGCGATCAGGTAAGCCGGCAGCGAGATCAGGCCTCCGCCGCCCCCGATGGCATCGACAAATCCCGCCAGCAGGACCAGCGGGCATACGATCAGATATACCTTTACATCCATTACAGTCACCCCGTGACAGAAAATCCTCAAAGACCTTTCCTGTCCGGCTTCCGGGAACCATAATGATGCTTCCGCCAGGCAGTCTTTTTCTTCTTCATGTACCCGGAAAATAGTACCGTTCTTTACCGTTTATGTCAACGGAGACAGACAAAAAAAGGCACGAAAAACGTAAGTTTCGTGCCTTTTGTTTTCTGATTTTTGCTGTCCGCCTCTTACTCCAGATTCAGCCGCCGGTCAAGCAGGTACCAGGCCACCGCGCCGTAGATCACCATCCCGATCAGGGCGATCCCGATCAGGATCCACATCGTTCCGGCCGGCGGGAGATTGGTCGCGTCCACCACCTTGCCGACGATCTTTCCGAAGGGTACGCCGTTGGAAGAAAACGGCAGGCTGATCACGGTCTCGATGATGCCGAAAACAATATATGCAACGGCGGAAAAGAGCAGCCGGTGACTGTTGAACTGATGGCCGGCGGCAATGGCCGCATACACCTTGCAGAGTGACTCCATGATCCCGACGATCAAAAGAACGATCACAAGGATGATCTCTCCCATCCTGTCGGAGAAGATCATCTCCCGAAGCTGCTGCAGCTCACGCAGGAATTCCGGCACGTCACTGACAATGCTGACCATCAGGAAGCCGGCCGCGATGCCCGCAGCTCCGCCGACAAGGATCCAGATCAGCGAGCTGATACCTTTGCTGAGGATGTGTTCCAGCGTGGTTGCCGGCAGGGAGAACATGAGGTATCCCTCATTTCCCAGCAGGTTCTTGTAGAAACGCTGGACCACCATGACGATCATGACCACGCCGACCGTGATGATGCCGATCACGAACAGGAAGCCGGAGATCACGGCGAATTTGTCCACGATCATCTTGATAGCAGGGTTCATGCCCAGACGCAGGTTCAAAGCCAGAAAGCCCGCCAGAAAAAGCATGACTGCGTAAAGCGGAAGCATGACCCTTCCCATGGCTTTTATTTCGTATTTTAAAAGTTTTCCTAACATCTGAAGACCTCCCTGAAGTATTCATCCACGCTCTTTCCGGTTTCCTCACGCACCTCGTCCACGCCCTTGTGGAGAACGATCTGACCTTTTTTGAGGAACACCGCCTCATCCAGCACGGACTCCACATCCGCGATCAGGTGGGTGGAGATGATGACCAGCGCGTTTTCTTCGTAGTTGTTGATGATCGTACGAAGGATGTAATCCCTTGCGGCCGGATCCACGCCGGCGATGGGTTCATCCAGCAGGTAGACTGACGCACGTCTTGACATGGTCAGGATCAGCTGGACCTTTTCCTTTGTTCCCTTGGACATCTTCTTGAGGGACATGTTCTGCGGGATGTCGAGGCTTTCCAGCATCTCCTCCGCACGCTGCCTGTCAAGATCCGGGAAGAAGTCCTGGTAAAAATCAAGCAGGCCTTTTGTCCGCATCCAGTCCGGCAGGAAATCCTTGTCCGGCAGGTAGGCGACCATCGATTTTGACCCCACACCGGGCGCCTCCCCGCCGATCAGGATCTCTCCCGACGTCGGCTGCAGGAGCCGGCAGGCCAGTTTGATCATGGTGGTCTTTCCGCTTCCGTTCGGGCCGAGCAGCCCGACGATCCTTCCGCTCTCCAGTGAGAGATTGATACCGCCAAGAGCGGTCACATTTCCATAGCTCTTAACAAGATTCCGACATTCAAATATGACACTCATGCTTATTTCTCCATTCTGCTGCTCTTATCATCTCTTTGGCTTCGTCATGTTTCCAGTTCCCTGCTGACGATGCCTATGATCTCCTGGTCCTGCATACCAAGCTCTCTCAGGTTTTCACACAGTTCCCGCGCAAAGCCGGCGGCGAGCTCTTCCCTCAGCTGTGAAAGCTTCTGTTCATCCTCCGTCACGTACCTTCCGCTTGTACGCCAGGCCGCCAGCAGTCCGTCCCGCTCCAGCTCCGCGAGGGCTCTCTGCATGGTATTGGGATTGACCCCTGCCTCCATGGCCAGCTCACGCACAGCCGGGATCTTACTGCCCGGCGGATATGTCCCGTTGGCGATGCGGATGTGCAGGATCTGCATGATCTGCTGATAGATCGGCACGCCGTTCTTAAATTCCCATTTCATGGCGGTCCTCTTTTTGGTTATCAGCCTTTGTGTTATTGTATTACTCGTTTAATACAGTAGTACTATAAGACAATCTCCATACTTTGTCAAGGGCCTTTTTGGGGTGTTTTTGAGTTCTGCTTCCGGTGGAAAAATCTTTCTGTTGCGATATAATAGGGGTGCCGGGATCATAAACCATGGGCCGGATCGTGTGCCGGAACATGGGTGGGATGAGCCCGATCTTATCATGACCAGAATAAAGGAGAATCTTCTGATATGAACTTTGACTTTACGAGCATTATGGACAGACACGGACGCGATGCCATCGCAGTGGACAGCATCGGAAACGGCGAAGGGTGGACGCCGGGTGCACCTGACCCCGGATTTGACGCGATCCCCATGTGGGTCGCAGACATGAATTTCCCGACAGCACCCTCCATCATCAGGGCTGTCCAGGACCGCGTGTCTCATCCGGCTTTCGGATACTTTGAGCCGACGGACGCCTATTACAATGCCATCATTCGCTGGCAGGAAACGCG
>JAGCAV010000024.1 GCA_017652545.1 Lachnospiraceae bacterium | reverse complement strand
TGTTCCCCAGGGTTTCTTTCTGCCTTCCGGAACAGAGAACCCCTCCGGCAGATCCGTAATCTCCTGAAACGCGTAGGAAACGCGCATCTTTTCGGAAGTGCGGTCTCCCACTGCTTCCCGGAAGATATCCAGGGTCTCGCGCTTGATAATAAAAACCACCTCTTCAAAACCGGCAGCGGCGGCATCACTGATCGAATAGTCCATGATGATGTGTCCCTTCTCATCCACCGACTCGATCTGTTTCATTCCTCCGAACCTGCTGCCCATCCCGGCAGCCATGATCACAAGCACCGGTTTTTTCTTCATGCTGATATCCTCCTTCCAGGTTTTGTACGGTTCCTTCCCGTATTTTTATTCATTCCGGAACGACCGGGTTGATTTGCGCAAAGTATATCATATATCTCCCTGTTCCACAAAGTACGTTTCATCCTGTCAGGAACAAAAAACGGTGTTTTCCGAAATCAGCTGGCAAACTTCCGGCCCGTGTATTACAATCAGACCCGTAAAGTACAGACAGTTTTGCATTGCGGATGACAGGGGGCTGGCTATGATCACCAGGCAGTATGATCTTTCCGTTTCCATCCCGGCGCTTTCCCTGATCGGAATTCCCGAACGGGACTGTGTCTTCTTCGATATCGAGACCACCGGGTTCAAAGCAGGCTTCTCACGGGTGTATCTGATCGGGGCGGCACTGCGTACCTCAAGAGGCTGGCGGATCATGCAGTGGATGAGCGAAGGCGACGCGGAAGAGACCGTTCTTCTGATGACGTTCGCCTCATTTGTCCGGCCATTTTCTTCCCTGATCCACTTTAACGGAACACGGTTTGATCTTCCCTTTCTTCAGGAACGCTATGCCGCATGTTCCCTCCCCTGCCCGCTGGAAAACATGCGTTCCGTCGACATATATCAGGACATCCGTCCGTTCCGGGCGCTTCTCGGGCTTGAGCACATGAACCAGAAAGCACTGGAATCTTTCCTGGACTGCCACCGGGAAGACCGGTTTGACGGAGGCGAGCTGATCCGTGTCTACCGTGATTTCTGTAAAACGAACGATCCCGTTTCCCGGCAGAACGGCCTGGACCTGCTTCTTCTCCACAACAAGGAGGATGTACAGGGCATGCTCACCCTCACAGGTCTGTATGCCTGCAGGCAGCTCCTGCAGGCTGAGCCTGCCGCGGCCGGCAACGGGTCAGGAACCTTCGGGATGACCAGTCATGTCGGGCTGCCGTTTCCCTTCAGGCTCCAAAGGGACTTTGAATGGGGCAGTCTCCTTCTGTCCGGCAGCGAAGCCTCCTTCCGGATCGCCGTCACCAAAGGACAGATGTACCACTTTTTCGATAACTATCAGGAATACTATTATCTCCCGGATGAAGATGAAGCGATCCACAAAAGTGTGGCTGCCTTTGTGGACAGACACTACCGGAAGAAAGCCACCGCCCGCACCTGTTATATAAAAAAGACAGGAAGTTTCCTCCCTGTCTTTGACGATGTCGGTCTGCCGCTCTTCAGATCCGCTTATGAGGATCACCGAAATCTGATCATGCTGCCGGAAGATCCTTCTGATCCGGCTTTTCTGCGGCCCTACTGGTGTCAGTGCATCAGGCAGGCGATCAGCGGCGGGTGAACTGCGCGTTGATGATCGCCGATGTTGCCGCCGCTTCCATGCCTCCGCGGCCTTTCTCCCCGTCGTCACAGCAGTCGTCATGCTCCAGCGGCTTTGGAGGTTTGGGACTTGTGTCGATGGGCGTCGCGTCGCCGATCCCCAGGGATTCGCCGATCACGCCGAGCGATGTCACGACATTCGCGATATCCGAAGGCATGTAGATCTTCGTGGCACGGCCGTCCGATACATCCTTGAGCGCTTCGATTCCTTTCAGCTTGAGGACCGTCTCACTGATGTTGGCTCTTTTCAGCTTTTCAAGTCCGTCTGCCTCCGCCTGATATACCAGTTCGATGGATCTTGCCTTACCTTCGGCAAGCGCGATCTGTGCATCTCTTTCCGCTTCCGCAGCCAGGATCTTTGCCTGCTTGTCACCCTCAGCCCTCGCCACGACAGCTTCCTGGTGCGCCTGCGCCTCCAGCACGGTCTGCCGTCTCTCACGCTCGGCACGCATCTGTTTGCTCATGACCTCCTCGATCTCCTGGGGAGGCTGGATATTCTTGATCTCCACACGGGTGACCTTGATGCCCCAGGCATCTGTTGCTTCGTCCAGCACCATCTGCATCTTGGCATTGATCTGGTCACGGCCGGTCAGCGTCTCATCCAGTTCCATCTCACCGATGATATTTCGAAGCGTGGTCGCCGCAAGGTTCTGGACACCGACGATCGGATTATTGATGCCATACGTGTAGAGCATCGGTTCCATGACCGTCATGAAGACCAGCGAATCGACCTGCATGGTCACATTATCCTTCGTGATCACAGGCTGCGGCGGAAAGTCCAGTACCTGTTCCTTTAAGGTGACCCTTCTTGCAACTCTCTCAATAAACGGTGTTTTCAGATGAAGGCCGGCGTTCCAGGTAGCCTTATACTTGCCCAGCCGCTCGATCACATAGGCCTCCGCCTGCGGAACGATCCTGATATTGGCCAGCAGGATCCACACCACCAGCACCACAGCAATAATTCCGATAATAAGTCCGATTGTCATTCTTCTCCCTTTCTCCTGCCAGACAGGATATAAACGCCTTATCGTTGTACCGTCTGCCGGCAGATCAGAAGGCTGCCGGCACCGACTTACTGATAATTTTTTAACACTCGCAGTATACCACTCCTGCCGACAGTTGAACAGATATAAACACCGGCGGAATTACTTGCTTTTTTATTAAGGTCATTCGACCTTTTCGAACTGGTCCGCACCTACGCCGCAGATGGGACATACATAGTCTTCGGGAAGCTCCTCTCCCTGATATTCGTAGCCGCAGACCTTGCAGCGCCACACAGTCACGCCGGCTTCCGTTACAGCTTCCGCCTCTTCTTCACCGCCTTCGAGCGAAGCGGCAACGTCATTGACCAGTCTGGTCAGATCCGTGTATGTCGCATCATCAGGCGAGGACATGAAGGTTACCTTCTCCCCGGCATATTTCGTTCCGCCAAGCCTGTCCAGGATCTCTTTCATCTTGTCTGCCGCCGCGGGAGACCAGCTGCCGTTCTCGATCAGGGCAAAGGTGCGGTTCTGAAGATTGTGTGCTTCCAGATCAAGCAGGAAATTCTTCATGGGTGTGAAAATGCCCATATTGTACGTGATGGAGGCCAGGATGATATGGCTGCAGCGGAAAGCTTCACCGATCAGCTCACTGACATGGGTCTTGGATACATCATAGACGGAGATATTGCCGATCCCCTTCTGTGAGAGCTTTGCCGCCACCATGTTCGCGGCGCTCTCCGTTCCCCCGTAGACGGAACCATAGACGATCATGACCGCCTTGTCCTCAGGCGTGTAGCTGCTCCACTTGTCATACTTGTCGATGATCCATCCCAGGTTCTCACGCCAGACCGGTCCGTGAGTCGGGCAGAGCATCCTGATATCCACGGTCGCGGCTTTCGCGAGAACATCCTGTACGTTCTGGCCGTACTTTCCGACGATATTGCAGTAGTAGCGTCTTGCGTCGGGCAGCCATTCCGTCTCAAAATTGACCTCATCCGCGAACAGGTTTCCGTTCAGGGCACCAAAGCTTCCGAACGCGTCGGCGCAGAACAGGGCACCCGTCACATCATCATATGTCATCATCACTTCAGGCCAGTGCACCATCGGCGCCAGGACAAAGGTCAGTGTATGCTTGCCGGTACTAAGGGTATCGCCCTCGTCCACAATAACAGCCCTGTCCGAGATATCGCAGGAGAAGAACTGATTCAGGATGATGGACGCTGCTTTCGTCAGAACGACCTTTGCCTCCGGATAACGCACAAGGACCTCCGAGATCGCGCTGCTGTGGTCCGGTTCCATGTGGTTGACGATCAGATAATCCAGCTTCCTGTCGCCCAGGACTGTCCGCACGTTCTCAAAGAACTGTCCGGTCACGGAACGGTCGACTGTATCGACCAGGACCGTCTTCTCGTCGTTGATGATATAGGAATTGTATGCCACGCCTCTGGGAATGGGATACACATTCTCAAAGAGTTCCGTGCGCTTTTCACTGGCGCCTACATAATAGATATCATCCGCCACGGCACGGGTGCATCCCACGCCGGCAAATTTCTTCTTGCCTGCGAACTCCTTTTCCTCCTCTTCCGCGGCAAAAACATGACTGCCCAGCATGCCCGCTGCCGCCATGCCGGCGGTTCCCAGGGCTGCCGCCTTCAGAAACTCTCTTCTTCCGATCTCCATACCTTCACCCGTTCCTTTCTTTAAAATCAGGGTCTTACGCCCTGACGTCTCATGGATCCAAAAACGTCCTGGCAGATCTGCAGATCAGACCCATGGCCGCCATGCAGGATCTGCCGAACCTGCTGCGCAGGTTCTGATAAGTTCTATTATAATCTCCGGGGACGTCTCCCGCAACACTTTCAGCATGAAAGGAAACGCTTGACCCTTTCAGGACCTTGGGTTAGAATGTGTTTTTGTATTCATGTGATCCTGCGGGCGGTTCCGCCCGGGAGGGATTGATTCGTAAGTCCGTCAGTGACAGGACAAACAGGAGTTATCTGCCATGCCTATTCTGGTACAGAACGATCTGCCTGCCAAACAGATCCTGGAAAGCGAAAACATATTTGTCATGGATGAGCGCAGGGCTCATACCCAGGAGATCCGCCCCCTGCAGATCCTGATCCTGAACCTGATGCCCTTAAAGGAGGTCACGGAACTGGATCTTCTGCGCGTGCTCTCCAATTTCCCGATCCAGACACAGATCACTTTTTTAAAGGTAGAGACGCATGAGGCGAAAAATGCCACCACATCTCATCTGAACAAGTTCTACACGGTCTTTCCGGAAATCAGGAATGAATACTTTGACGGCATGATCATCACAGGCGCTCCCGTAGAGCAGCTGGAATTTACCGATGTGGATTACTGGCCGGAACTGGCAGGGATCATGGAGTGGTCCAAGACGCATGTCTTCTCCACCTTCCATATCTGCTGGGCCTCCCAGGCAGGTCTTTACTATCATCACGGTATCCCGAAGGTCATGCTTCCGAAAAAGCTCAGCGGCGTCTATCCGCACAAGGTCCTGCATCGGAGGAAGATGCTCATGCGGGGCATGGATGATTACTTCTGGGCGCCCCAGTCCAGATATACCGGGCTGGATGAAGAAGCGGTCGCCAAGAATCCGGAGCTGTATGTGGTCGCGGCAGGCGAAGAGACAGGAAGCTGTGTGCTGCTGGCATATTCTTCCAGGCAGATCTTTGTCACGGGTCATACGGAATATGACCGGTACGAGCTGGACGCGGAGTACCGCCGGGATATGGGCCGCGGCTTAAGACCCGACATACCGGTCCATTACTATCCGGATGACGATCCGTCAAAGGAACCGATCCTTTCCTGGCGATCCAGTTCCAACTGCATCTATACGAACTGGCTGAATTTTGTTTATCAGGAGACACCCTACGATCTGACCAACATTCCGCCTCTGGAAGAGGCCAGCTACACGCTCAATCCGCCGAACGAACAATAAACAGAAGGAGAAAAACCAATATGTCAGAAGCATACACCCCCATCCGGGAAGGCAAGGTCCGTGAGATCTATGACAACGGCGACAGTCTGATCATGGTTGCCACCGACCGCATCAGCTGTTTTGATGTGATCCTCAACAATACCGTCACCAAAAAGGGCACCGTGCTGACCCAGATGTCCAGATTCTGGTTTGATATGACCGGCGACATCATCCCCAATCACATGATCAGCGTGGATGTGAACGATATGCCGGAATTCTTCCGCCAGCCTCAGTTTGACGGCAACAGCATGATGTGCCGGAAGCTTCAGATGCTTCCGATCGAATGCATTGTCCGCGGTTACATCTCCGGAAGCGGCTGGGCCAGCTACCAGAAGAACGGGACTGTCTGCGGCATCGCGCTTCCTGAAGGACTGAAAGAATCAGACAAACTTCCCGAGCCGATCTACACCCCTTCCACCAAAGCGGAGATCGGTGACCACGACGAGAACATTTCCTATGAGCAGAGTATCGTTCACCTGGAGAAATACTTCCCCGGCAAAGGTGAGCAGTACGCCGCGGCGCTGCGCGACGCTACCCTGGCACTCTATAAAAAATGTGCCGATTACGCGTTCAGCCGCGGGATCATCATCGCCGATACAAAATTCGAGTTCGGTCTGGATGAAAACGGCAATCTGGTACTGGGCGATGAAATGCTTACACCCGACAGTTCCCGTTTCTGGCCGGCGGACGGTTATGAGAGCGGTCACGGACAGCCCTCCTTTGACAAGCAGTTTGCCAGGGATTACCTGAAAGCGCATCCCGACTGCAACTGGACCCTGCCCCAGGAGATCGTAGACAAGACCATCGCAAAATACCTGCAGGCTTATGAGCTGCTGACAGGAAAAGCGCTTGAATAGAGAGTGGAGTGTGGAGAGTGAAGAGTTGAGCGTGGAGAGTGGGATTCATTCCTGTTTTTCCGGTAACAGCTATTAGACTCATAGAAGGACTTATGAATATGAAAAGGTGCTGCCCGGCATGATTGCCTGTGCAGCACCTTTTCAGTTAAAAAATACTTTTCAGATAAGATTTGCGGAGCCGAAGCTCCACTCTCAACTCTCCACACTCCACACTCTACAAATTCCTCTCCTGTTTGATATCCAGCCGTTCCTTTGCCAGGCTGACAGCCGCGTTGACCAGCACACCGGTCACCGCCAGCAGCATGATGACTGCAATATCTCCTGCGGAGACCGCGGAGATCTTCAGAAGCGTCCGCAGGGGCGGACACAGAAGCGTCAGAAGCTGCAGTACGATGCCGCAGCATGTGATCACATTCAATGCCCGGTTGTTCCAGGACTCCCCGCTGAAAAAGGCCATATTGCCGGTGGTCTTGCAGACATACGCCATCAGCAGCTCATTGATGGCCAGCGTGCTGAAGCAGTATGTGCGGCACAGCATGAGAACTTCCCTGTTGTCTGCCAGCGTTGTGAATACATTTTCTATGCCTGCGTGATACATGGCCGGCAGGAGGAACGCGATCAGTGCGGTCACACCGCTGATCAGTCCCTGTACGACAATGTTTGTATAATCACTTCTTCCGAGAAGCCCGGCTTTTACATCCCTGGGCTTTTCATTCATGACGGCATCCGTGCTCTTGTCCATGCCCAGGGCCAGTGACGGCGCCGTGTCTGTCAGCAGGTTGACCCACAGGATCTGTACCGTCGACAGCGGCGACGAGAACCCTGCAAAGATCGCAGAGGCCATGAGGACGACCTCTCCGAAGTTGGACCGGAGCAGGTAGACGACCGACTTCTTGATGTTGTTGAAGAGATTTCTCCCTTCCATAACGGCGTTCTTGATCGTAATGAAGTTATCATCCACCAGGATCATGTCCGCCGCATCCTTG
>JAGCAV010000299.1 GCA_017652545.1 Lachnospiraceae bacterium | reverse complement strand
GGAGCAAAACCATATTTTGCCATCAGGTTCCCAAGATGCGGTTTTCCCGGATTATCCATGGCATACAGCTTTTTGACTGCCTCATCCGGAAGTCTGATCTGCAATATGTTTTCCAGGTAGTTCAGCCGTGAGCGGAGTTTTCGGATCCGATAGGCATGACCGATCTCCATCAGTTTACGGATCGCGTATGCATCCGGATCAAACCCGTACCCCAGAATATGGTACTGCCCCCCTTCGTCTTTGCAGGAAAACTCGGCGCCGACAATAAAATGCGGATCCCCGTCCCGCAGACTGTCGAGGATGATGCTGCAGCCCTTGAGCGAATCATGATCCGTAACGGAAAAAAGCGGTATCCCGGCCTTCCTTACACAGGCCAGGAGCTCCTCCGGCGTGTCCGTGCCGTCTGAAACCGTCGTATGCATGTGCAGGTCCGTACGCAGGATCTGTTTGCTGTTCAGGATCATTTCAAAGACCGGTGTCTTCTCCGGCGGATTCACCGGGGCCTTTTTTGAAACAGCCGTCTCTTTTTCCATCTCAAAGATCAGCGTGTCGGTATGCGCAAGAAGCGACATCAGTTCCCGCTTCCAGAGTTCTCTTTCTGCAAGGCCTTCTTCCCCATCCGGATCATGGCGCATGCTCCAGTCGATCAGCCTTGCATAAGCCACGCAGCGTATCCTGTTCTCTTCCTGCGTGACTGCCTCATCATCTTCTGTATCCAGGTAAGCTTTCAGGCTTTTTCTCCAGAATGTCCGTGCCGTTTCATCGTCAAATCCCTGAAAGGCCTCAATTTTCTGCGGGTTCAGCTCGGAAAAGCCGATAAACGCGCAATACATCTGTGCCAGCTCAAAGATCGGGTGGCCTGTCGAAAGCGTGTCCATATCGATCAGCAGCACTTCCTCACCGGAGAGAACAATGTTCTTCGTGTGGTAGTCGCCGTGGATCAGGGTATTCCGGTCAGGGATCGCATCGACCATGCTCTGGAGCTTCTGTCCCTGCTCCGGGGGCAGGCATGTCTTCATCCTGCCGACCCAGCCCCGCGCTGTCAGGTTGACAGACGGCAGCTTTCCCTCCGGCACCGCCGTGCTGTGGATCTTTTTCAGCATTTCAACGTATTCCCGGACACACCAGTCCATTTTCTCAGGCTGCTCCGCAAGGATCTTTGAGAAAGAGCGGGCGTTCAGCAATTCAAACACAGCGCCGTACCCGTCGCCGACCCGGACCACATCATACGAGACAGCTGTCGGAATGCCAAGGATCAGCGCCAGGCGCGCCACCTTCTGCTCATTCCGGATCTCCGGAAGTGCGTCATCATTCTTATAGAGCTTTACCACGGTTTCCCTGTCGATCCGGTATACCTTCCCGTTTGCTCCCTCGCCGATGACTTCACATCCCTCCACACTGATGGTCCGGACAGCCTTTTCAACAGTCATCACCTCAGTGAATCCGGCCATTTCCAGAACCTCATATACTTCCGGACGGACATTCACCATCGAAACATCCGGACAGCTCTTCATGGTCTGCAGGAGCATCCGGATGCAGGCACCTGAGATATAGGTGAGCCGGGCCGCATCAAGAATGACAGGCTCTTTTTCCTTTCCCGCCAGTTCGGACAGCAGCTCCTTCCTCACAGCCTCGCTGTTGTCGGAATCAATCCTCTCACACAGTTCCAGTATCGTCGTGTTTTCTGAATTCCCGGACATCATTGTTCCCCCGTTGTTCTCACGTATTTCCGTCTGTTCAGCCCCCGGCTTGCGGCATCTGCTCATCCTGTTCAGCCGGCAGCGGTATCGATGATGATCTGCGCATCAATGATCCGTTCGTATGCTTTTTTCATCATGACAAGTTCAGGGCGCTGCATAATGGCAATGCTTGCCGCTTCCCAGATCGCGACCCATCCGATGATCGAAATGATCTCCAGTTTAACAACACCGGCACTCTCCGAATGAACGGAGAGGAACAACCAGAAAAGAATGATCAGTACGCCGAGGATCGCAAGCTAGATCTGTTTCATTGTCAGTTTTCTGATTGAGTAAGCGATGTTATCCTTCTCCTGGGTAAAATACGCTGCGAACCTTGTTCTGACACGATCTTCATTCACAGGCTGATCGCTGTAAATATGGATCGTATATTTCTCAATGGGAGATCTGTGTTTGTTCAGATAGTTGCGTTCCAGATAGTCCGCCACATCTCCCGAAAGCAGTGCCTGATCCGGATCATATTCAGAAAACAGGTCTGCTTCCTCGTGGATCTTCAGTTTGACTTCCTGTGTAATCATTATGCTCTGCCTTTCTTGAACAGTTCAGGACCGTCATTTACCTTTTTATTTTTTCACGGTGACTTTTTTCACCTTGCTGTACTCACCTGTATAATTCTTTCTGCCGGCCTTTCCGCCCGCGCAGACCCTTACGTAATACCGCGTATTGTTCTTCAGGCCTTTCAATGTCACCTGCAGGGCATTTTTCACCTTTTTCTTCTTTGCCCCGGTAAAGTCGGCATTCGTGGAATACTGAACAAGATAATAGGAAGCCGCCCTGTTCTTTTTCCACTTCACGAGAAGCTTTCTCCCCTTCTGACGCCTGCAGGAGGTGACGCTCACCCGCTTCAGTCTGAGAATGGTCGTTCCGGTCCTGCTGTAGCTCCCTGTCGTCATGGAGTTGAAGGCCTGGACGCTGTAATCATATGCAATCCCGTTCTTTGCGCTTTTATCCAGGTATACCGTCTCATCTCTGCCGGACGACCCGATCTTCTCCCAGCTGCCCCCGCTCTTTCTTCTGTAGATGTTATACCCTTCCGCTCCGCTGACGGGTTTCCATGACACTTCAACGCCTGCGGCAAGATTCTTTGCCGCAAGACCTGCGGGTATATCCAGGGGGACGGAAGAAGCCGTTGCGATCGTATATCTCGCGCTTGCCGTGTAACCGTTCCAGAGCGAAGTGACCTGGACAAAATAAGTTCCGGGATCAATCTCCCTGACAAGCGTATAGCCTTTGCCCAGCGTGTCGTATCCCAGGAAGGTATCCCTTCCGTTCTTCACCTCATCGATCTTGTTGCCGTTTCCGTCCAGCAGCCTGACATATATTTCATTCTTGTTCAGATTGTCCAGCACCTTCACATTCAGCATGATCTTCTGGCGGCTGTTTGCGGTAAAGGTATAGTTGTTTCCGTACTGCCTGGCGGTGTCATACAGATTCTGCCCAAGGCTGAAAGGATGCGCGTCCTTAAGATAACGGGTCTCAGATCCCGCCACCGCCGTCCTGGCATCTTCACCGGCCACCTGCGTGACGGTCAGCTTATAATTTGCAGTCCGGGGCCACATGGGTTGGCAGGAAACATAATTGATCCCCTTAGCCAGCGAAACATACAGCACCCCGGTATCATAGCCCCAGTTATTGGCATCACCGGTCAGGATCTGAAACACCTCATCTCCCCTGGCATTGTGTGCGCGGATATAGACAGGCTTTCCGGATCCCTCTGCCGTCATTTCAATTTTGACCACTGCGTTCCTTGCAAGAACAAACTTATAATAATCCCATGTATTCTGACTGCTTGAGCTCCCCTCTATGGTCTTTCCGAGACTGATCTGCTCCGCATCCGTCAGATTGTGACCTGCGCCGAAGGCGCAGACGGAAAGCAGAACTGTAAACAACAGCATCACAAGGCATGATCTGATCATTCCGCTGTTTATCGTACGTTTCATCATTTTTCAATTCCTCCTGATGCTTTCACTCCAGCATTTCCCGGATCTTCCCGGCCACGACCGGCGCCAGTTTTGCATGGTCCGCAAGCGAATAGTGCAGTCCATCCACGGTGTTGATCTCAAAGCCAAGCTCAGCGCAGTCAATGAACCCGCAGTGATGCCTTTCGGCAATACCCCTGTACAGTTTTCCCAGTTCACAGCTCTTGCCATAGGCCGCCGGGCCAAAGCTGGAGATAGCCCTCAGCGTGGCGATATCAGGGTGAGTCGGCGCCGGCGCGATCAGCAGGACCCTGGGAACCGGATAGGCATAGTATGATACTTCACACTCACGGACCAGCATTTCCATTCCCTTTGCGATCATGCCGGCACTCAGATTGAAATAATCCTTCAGTTCGTTGCACCCCAGCTGCATCACCACCAGGTCCAGCGGCGCGTGAACATCCAGTGCGGTCCTAAGGCCCTGCAGCCCGTTGCGGCCAGGCATATAGGGGTCGTCCCACACCAGTGTCCTGCCGTTCAGGGCATCCTCTATGACATGATAGCCCGGGCCAAGCTGGCTCCGGACCAGAGCGGGCCAGCGCTCCGTTTCGTCCATGCGCTGAAAGACATCTGCCTCCGGGATATATCTGGCACTGTCATAGCCCCATGTGTTGGAATCGCCAAAGATCAATACGTTTTTCATAGATATCCTCACTTAAAAACACAGACAGCCGTGTTGCGTACATATTCTGTCAACCCGGCTGAAAAACAGGAACTTCTCCGACTGCGAAGATACATAAATCAGTCTATCACGACAGGGTATACCTTTCAAGACCCTCTGTACCGGAAGAAGCCGTAGCAGCCGCTTCAGATCCGGCCAGAACTATCACCGATTCAAAATGCCCCCTGCAATGGAATACAGGGGGCATTTTTTCGGCCTTCATCCGCCGATCTGAGCCATCTTCTTCTGTTCGGTGATCATCTCACTGTTCTCAAAGCAGTGCATCCGGGGCTTCTCCCACACCGCTTCCCGGATCTTCTCCCGCAGCCGCTCTTCCTTTAGCGGCAGTCCGTCCCGCAGAATGCCTTTCAGGGGAACCGTGTCGGCATAGCACAGGCATGGCTTCAGATCCCCGGTAGACGTAAGACGCAGTCTGTTGCAGTCAGCACAGAACTTTCCATGGACAGCGCTGATCAGTCCGATGCTGCCGGTAAACCCTTCAAATCTGTAATACACAGCCGGTCCGTTGCCATGAACCGTTTCATCCGGCACGCTTTCTCCGAACGCCTCCTCTATCTTCTGCAGGACCGCTTCACCCGGCACGGATTTTCGGGTTTTCCCCTCACCGATGGGCATCATTTCGATAAAGCGTACATCCACCGGCAGATCCCTGGCCAGGCCTGCCAGTCTGACCGGCGCATCCTCATTCATTCCTTTCTGGATGACGCAGTTGATCTTGACCGGCACTCTTCCCGCCGCCAGACGGATCGAAGAGAGCACTTTCTCAAGTTCATCCCGGCCTGTAATGGCAAGATACTGATCACGATCCATCGTGTCCAGACTGATATTCACGGCATCCATCCCGGCCCGCAAAAGATCATCCAGATAATCACCCAGCAGAATTCCGTTGGTCGTCAGTGTGATCTGCCTGACCCCGTCGATCCGCCGGATCATTTCGATCAGCCCTGCGCAGCCTTTCCTGACCAGGGGTTCACCGCCGGTGATCTTGAACCGGTCTATTCCCAGCGCCGCCGCCTGTGCGCAGACCACGGCAATCTCCTCATAGGTCAGGATCTCCGCCATCGGGATACAGCTGATTCCGTCCGGCATACAGTACGTACACCGCAGATTGCATCTGTCAGTGGTAGAAATCCTCATATAATTGATATTTCTGCCAAACCGGTCCCTCAGCATACTGTCCGCTGATTGTCCGTTAGCGACTGCAGACAATTTCCGTTCCTCCTGCCTGTTATTCTTCAAACATCAAAACCAAATGTGTCAGCCATGACTTTGGCCATGCGCTCTTTGCGGCAGGTATCGCACAAAGTCTCAGGCTCGTTCCCGCTGCGGCGGGCAGCTTCCTCGATCTGCTCGCGGGTCCCGATCACAGCTTTGCAGCGCTCACAATGCACAAGTTCAAATGTCTTGCCCCAGATTGTACGCGTATGTTCATCCTCTGTAAGCTCGATCGCATCGGTCGGACAGACTTTGGCACATGCACCGCAGCCGATACAGACGCTGCTCGGATCCCCGTAAGGCGTAGAGATCATCTTCGTGATTCCTCTGTTCACGGTGGAGATGGCTCCGACCGACAAAGATGCACACGCTTTGGCGCACAGACCGCACATCACGCACTTTTCCCCGTCGACTTTTACAAACCGCCGGATCTCCGGCACTTTGTAATAACTGCACATCTGCCGGATGCGCGTGCTTTCCGGCGCGCGGCTGGCTAAAAGCGAAAGGATCATTCTGCGTTCGCGAACGATTTTGTCGCTGCCGGTTTCCACTTCGATTTCACTGTTTACAGGATATACACATGAAACCACCACGCTCTTTCTTCCGCGGTCCGTGATCTCCACAATGCAGAGTCTGCACGCACCCATGCCCTCTTCCTGAGAATCATGCTGACACAGCGTAGGAATAAATATGCCGTTGCGGCGGGCTATGGTCAGCAGATATTCGCCTTTTTCACAGGC
>JAGCAV010000298.1 GCA_017652545.1 Lachnospiraceae bacterium | reverse complement strand
GTCATGAACAGGGTTGTCATTGATCCCCACAGACACAAGGTTATCCAGCCCCGATACCGGAGAAATATCCGTGATCTGATTGTGTTTGAGTTCGATTTTGGACAGGTTCTTTAATCCTGAAAGCACGGAGATATCACTGATCTTCTGAATGACAATGCAGACCTCCTTAAGGGCCGGCATACGATCCAGATCTTCCAGTGTTTCAATCTCCCCGCGCGGACGTTCCTGTGTTGAATACCACTGGTCCACCGCCTCGTAAAAAGTGTCGGAATCGACATAGGCCTCACCCGAAACGATATACAGCGCGCTGACTTTTTCAAGCATGTCCCTGCTGATCTTCTCGTTTTCCCCCAGCCCGAGGTTCAGCCTGACAGCTTTTTCGATCAGCGGATCGGAAAACGAAGCGGATCCGGCCTGTTTCGTGAAAGCAGGAATACCGACGCCCAGAAAAATGACAGCGATGCAGGCAGCAGCAGCGATCCAAAGCATTCTCTTCTTCCGCCTGCTTTCGGGCTTTACAGCCAGCAGGGCTGCCTTCAGTTTTTCAGCGCTCTCATAGCGGCGATCCGGGTCAAACTCACAGCACTTTGCAATCACCCGCTCCAGTGCTTCCCGCTGACGCCTTTCCGAAGATGGCTCCCCGCGGTCCGGACTTTCACCGTCATCCCTGCTGTTCAAAAGAAGCCGGTGAAGCAGAATGCCCAGCGAGTAGATGTCTGCCCTGCTGTCTGTCTGGGTAAATCCGTACTGCTCCGGGGGTGCATAGCCGGTCGTACCGCCTACCAGCGTATCCTTATCCTTCCCGGAAACCGTCCGGGATATCCCGAAATCGATCAGGACCGGATCACCTGCCCTGTCCATGATCACGTTCTCGGGTTTGATATCCCTGTGAACGACGGGTTCAGTCAGAGAGTGCAGCATTGTCAGCTGGTCGCAGAGCGCCGCACCGACCCTGATCACCTCTTCCGGTGCCCATGATCTTTGCTGCATCGCTTCGCTTAAGGGTGTACCCGGCACATATCTGCGGACCACACATCTCATCTTTTCCCCCGTATATTCGCCGCAGAAACGCGGGAACGGAGGATCCGGCAGGCATTTAAGCCCCTGCGGTTCCGACCTGTCATATAGCAGGCTTTCCGTCAGGAAACATTTGACGACACACAGTTCCCCGCTGCTGCGGTCCCTTGCCAGAATCGTCTGCGTGTCCTCCCGTTCGGAAAGGCACTCCAGCAGTTCATACTGTCGTGTCAGCTCATCCGGGTATTCCCCCTCGTCCGGCAGAATGAATTCTTCCTGCTGATCATTCTTCATATTTTTTTGCTTCTCCCAGTGCTGTCAGCCCGTATTGTCTGAGGATCTGCTGCGCGTATGCCAGGTCCTTCTTTTTCTGCAGGCAGTAGATGATCACAGCGTCCCTCTTGAGGCGTGGATATAAAACGCTCTTATGTGCTGCGCGCAGCAGCCTCTGTGTCTCTTCCACATTCAGGCCGAATCCGAAGGCGATCTGAATTGCCTTATCCCGCGAAGGCAGTCTTGTTCCATTAAAAAGCTGATGTCCGTATGTCCGGTCGATCCCGGCATCCCGGATGATCCGTTCCGGAATCATTTCTTTCTCGGCACACAGCGAAAGGACACATGCCGAAAAGTCCTCCTTTTCAATAAACTCCCCTTCTTCGCTGAGAGCTTCTTCCGGAGTACCTGCCCTGAAGAGTCTTTTCATCAGTTTATCTGTGCGTAAACGGGACGAACCGGACTGCATGCCACCTCCTGACAAGCCACAAAAACAGGCCGAAATGTGTACTGTTTCAACCATTATATAGCGTATTTATTACGCCAACAAGTGTGCTAACTGCATACATTCGGAAACCATTCCGTCATCCGCGGCCGCGGCCGTCTGAGGGCGGATGCAAACAAAAAAAGACCGCAGAAACCGCGCTTTCATACAGCACGATCTCCACGGTCCCTGCCGCCGGAAATCATTTTTTTCCGCCGCTTCAGCTTACGGCGTTCCCGACCCGTACCCCGTGATCAGCTCGCTGAACCGGAACACGGAAGGCTTTGCCAGATCCTGGTAAAAGTACGCATAGTAAGGCATCACATACTCATACGTTTCTGTATCATCATTGTACTCCAGCACATTGCCCATCACCAGGGTCCTGTCTCCGGACAGCTGTGAGCTCAGCGGCTGATCAAAGTAGAATCTGCCGGCATCCCCGAAGTCCCCGGAACCCTCCATCATGACAGTCCCGCCGTCCCGGCTGACGGCATACCGGCTGCAGAAATACTCCAGGTCAGTCCAGATCAGCTGGGGCTCATCATAGACAAACAGCTCATCCAGCATCTGCACCAGATCCGATTCGTCCGCGTAGTGATAGATCCCGTCGGTCAGGACCC
>JAGCAV010000297.1 GCA_017652545.1 Lachnospiraceae bacterium | reverse complement strand
GCTGTTCCTCATCGATCACCAGGAGGCCGAGATCCTTGAAGACCACATCCCTGGACAGGATCCTGTGGGTCCCGATCACGACATCCACCATTCCCTTTTTCAGGTCCTGAACCGTTTTTTTGATCTCGGTATTTGTGCGGAAACGGCACATCAGGTCGACCCGCACCGGAAAGTCCTTCATTCTTTCCACGAACGTATTGTAATGCTGCTGGGCCAGAATGGTGGTGGGCACCAGATAGGCCACCTGTTTTCCCTCCTGGACCGCCTTGAACGCGGCCCGTAGGGCGATCTCGGTCTTTCCGTAGCCCACATCCCCGCAGATCAGCCGGTCCATGATCTTCGTGCTCTGCATGTCAGCCTTGGTATCCTCAATGGCCGCCAGCTGATCCTCCGTTTCCTCAAAGGGGAACAGTTCTTCAAACTCCTTCTGCCAGACCGTATCCGGCCCGTATACAAAGCCATCCTTCTTCTGCCGGATGGCGTACAGGTCGACGAGTTCCCGGGCTATATTTTTCACAGCCCCTTTTACACGGGCTTTTGTACGGCTCCATTCCTGCGTGCCCAGCTTGTTCAGCTTCGGCTTCCTGGCATCGGCGTCCGCGTACTTCTGGATCACGTCCAGCTGGGTCGCCAGTACGAACAGATTTGAACCACCCTGATACTCGATCTTCATGTAATCCTTGATCACATGATTGACCTCGATCTTTTCGATGCCCCTGTAGATCCCCAGTCCGTGGCTTTCATGCACCACATAGTCACCCGGGTGCAGATCCGCGAAACCGGAGATGGCGGTTCCCTCATACAGTCGCTGGCGCTTCCTCTTCTTTGTCCGTTCCCGCCCGAAGATGTCGCTCTCGGTGATGACAACAAACCGGATCAGCGGATACTCATAACCCCGGTGCGCGTTCCCGGCCGTGACCATGACCTCTCCCTTTTGCAGAACTCGGTCCGGATCCTCACTGAAGAAAGCCGAGATTCCCTCATCCGTCAGATCCCTGGCCAGGCGGGCACCCCTCGTCCTGGATGCGGACAGAAGAATGACCCGGCTGCCCTCCTTTTTCCAGCGCTTCAGGTCCCGGACCAGCATCTCAAAACTGTTGTTGTAGGCGCTGGTTCCCTGAACATTCACGGAGAAACGCCGGCCGATCTCAAAACCACCCCTGGTTGAATCCAGCATGCAAAGGCCTGTCGTCAACCCATCACACAGGCGCTGCACCGTGAGGGATGCGGAAAACAGCATGCCGGTCTGACCCGGCAGGGCATAGCCCTTTTCGAGCCGCTGCTGCATGCTCTCCGCATATTCCTGCATGGCTGCGTCCGCCGCTTCACTGACGTGCCCCGGCTCATCCAGGAAAATGAGCGTATCCTTCGGAAGCGCGTCCAGCAAAGAGATGGGTCTGTCAAAAAAGTAATCCGCAAATCCTTCCAGGCCTCTCGGGCAGGCGCCTTCTTCAAGCCTGTCCTCACAGTCCCGGACAACCGTTTTGACCCGGTACGCTTCCTCCGTCTTCATCTTCTTCCGGAAGGCAGCCTCGGCCTTTTCGCCCTCTTTCCGGATCCGCTCCAGTCCGGCAGCGGCCCGCTCCGGTGTCAGGACCATCTCACAGGCCGGGCAGATGGCTGCCTGCCGGAGGTTCTCGATGGAACGCTGGCTTTCCGCGTCAAAAGACCGGATCGAATCCACCTCGTCACCCCAAAGCTCGATGCGCACCGGGTTCTCTTCCGTCATCGGATAGATGTCCAGAATGTTTCCGCGCACGGCAAACTGGCCCGGTCCCTCGGTCTGGATAGCGCGCTCATAGCCCAGCTCAACCAACCGGCGCCGCATCGCGCCAAGGTTGATCTCATCCCCGATCTTCAGTTCAAAAACAGCTCCCGCCCACTCGTCAAAAGGCATCAGGTGATTCATCAGCGCCGTAACCGTGGTGATGAGCGTGAGGGGTTCTTCCCGCTGTGTGTGATCCGCACACAGGGTCTTCCAGACCCGAAGCCGTTCCCGGTCCACCAGCCCGCTGTGTACATCTGCCTGAAAGAAAATAAAATCTCTGGCAGGAAGCAG
>JAGCAV010000296.1 GCA_017652545.1 Lachnospiraceae bacterium | reverse complement strand
GGCGATCCTGGCGTTGGACGTGCTCCATTTGACTTTCTTCTTTGTCCCGGTGACCTTCAGTTTCATCGTATATCCTTTGGTCAGGGTGATCCGGGTGTAGTTCAGCTTCGCTGCCTGAACGGGCAGCACAAGCATAAAGATGCTCAACACAAGCATGATCCAGAAACGTTTTTTATTCATCGCAATGTCCCTCCTGTCCTTTCCGTGTGGAAAACATCATAGTCAGCCTGATATTATCTGATATAGTCGCAAAAGTAAGATTACGGATTGTTCCGCTCTTCGAGCTTCCACAATCCTGTAGTGATTATTATAATCTAAAAAAAATGTCCCGACAACTGGAATGAACATTCCGTCCGTTTTTTATTGCAACGCCACAGGCTGTCTGTTACACTGTTCCTGCAAAGCATTCATACATTCATAACCCATGTGAGGAGGTAAAGTATGTACAAAAAACTGTTGACAGCATGCTGCTCTCTGATCTTTGCGGCAGCCCTCACGGGCAGTGTCGCTCTGGCGGAGGAAGTGACCGTTACCGGTTCCGCTCCCGGTATCGAGGGTGAACCGATCGTGGTCGAGGTCGTAGCGACACCGGAAGCGCTTGTTTCCGTGACTGTAACCGAGCAGAATGAAACACCGGGCATCGGCTCCGTCGCGTGCGAGACCCTTCCGGAACAGATGGTCGCAGCACAGAGCCTGGATGTGGATGACATCTCCGGCGCGACCGTTTCCAGCGGCGCGATCAAGGAAGCCGTAAGCATGGCACTCGAATCCGCCGGGATCGATCCGGCCGGCTTCGCCGCAGTCGAAGTTCTGACAGAAGCGGCGCAGGAGCCCGCAGGAGATCAGGTCATCGATGCCGATGTCGTTGTCATCGGCGCGGGCGGCGCAGGCATGACCGCAGCCATCGAAGCCATCGATGCCGGTCTGAATGTCGTCATTATCGAAAGCCAGGCTATGGTAGGCGGCAATTCTGTCCGCTCTACAGGCGGTCTGAACGCAGCCAAGACGCCTCTTCAGGATGAGAATGAATTCGCGGAAGAAGCCGGCGTGGAAAAACAGCTGGCAGCGGCAGCGGACAACTGGGCAGATCATGAGGTCATTACGGATCTTGCAGAAACTGTCCAGGAACAGTGGGCTGCATATCAGGAAAATCCGGAAGGATACTTTGATACCCCCGAACTGTTTGAGCTGGATACCATGATCGGCGGCAAGGGAATCAATGATATCGAACTGGTGAAGACCCTTGTGGAAAACAGCGCGGATGCCGTTGCATGGCTTGATTCCATCGGTGCCCCGCTTCCCTCCGTTTCCAGTTTCGGCGGCGCTTCCGTCAAACGTATCCATCGTCCGGTGGATGATGAGGGCAAGACGATCTCCGTCGGTTCCTTCATTGTTCCGATCCTTCAGCAGAACCTGACGGACCGCGGCGTGGATGTCATGCTCGAGACCACCGCAACCTCTCTTCTGACTGAAGACGGGGCTGTCACAGGTGTTGAGGCTGTCGGGCCCTCCGGAGAAGCCGTCACGATCAATGCGAAGGCTGTTGTTCTGGCGACAGGCGGTTTCGGCGCGAACCTGGAGAAGGTCGTGGAAGAAAAGCCTGAACTGGAAGGCTTCATGACCACCAACGCACCGGGCATCCTTGGCCAGGGCATTGAGATGGCACAGGCCATCGGCGCTGACACAGTCGATATGGAACAGATCCAGATCCATCCGACCGTACAGGCTGACACCGCTTCCCTGATCACGGAAGGCCTGCGCGGTGACGGTGCGATCCTCGTCAACGAGGAAGGCCTCCGCTTCACGGATGAGGTCGGTACAAGAGACGCTGTCTCGGCTGCCGAGATCGCACAGACGAACAGCCACAGCTACCTGATCGTGGACCAGGCAATGGTCGACGCCTCCAGCGTTATCCAGGGCTATATCAACAAGGGCTTCACCTCTCAGGGTGAGACCTATGAAGAGCTGGCCGAGGCGCTGGGCATTGACGCGGAAGCTTTCGCGAAGACCATGGAAGACTGGAATTCCTATGTGGAAGCAAAGGAAGATCCCGACTTCGGCCGCACCAGCTTTGCTTCTCCGCTTGACAGCGCGCCGTTCTATGCCATCAACGTGACCGCCGGCATCCATCACACCATGGGCGGTCTGAAGATCGATCCGGCCGCTGAGGTCATCGACACCGAAGGAAATGTGATCCCCGGCCTGTTCGCGGCGGGCGAGGTCACCGGCGGTGTGCACGGTGCCAACCGTCTGGGCGGCAACGCGGTTGCTGACTTTGTTGTATTCGGCCGTATTGCCGGAACCAGCGCGGCAGCCTATGCAGCACAGTAAAAACATCCGTGCAGTGATCTGATCACGTAAAAAACTGCGGGAGAGGAACCAATATCCTTTCCCGCAGTTCTTTTTTTGTTTTCTCAGCTTCAGACCAGCATTTTCCCGCGGAACCCATCCACGACTTCCTTCGGGATCTCCAGCCCCTGCAGGATATACTGCATCACATTCCCATATGCCTGCGTAATCGACTCCAGGGCGCTCATGAGGTATTCTTCCTTCACAATGAAGGCATCCCGCACGGACTGTGCCACCTTCTCGTCACCGACATTCTCCATGACGAGCTGATAGTACATATCTCCCCTTGCAAGGGCGACATCATTGGTCATCATATAATCTTCCATGATCTGATCATGCGTGACGCCGAGAACTGTGAGCAGAAAGACGGCGGTCAGGCCGCAGCGGTCTTTTCCTTCCGAACAGTGCCACAGCGCGCTGCCCTTCTCCATCGTCATGATCGACATCAGAACACGGTTGAACCGCTTCCTGCAGAAAGGATCACTCACCATCATCCTGTACAGATCCGTCATTTTGGGCATCATGGTCTTTCGCCTGGCATAATCGCGATCGTCCTCATGCGTGACGCCGATCATGGCGTCTTCAAAGATCGGGATCCGCCTCTGATCGACGCCCTCGATCCTGACATCCGGCTTCTTCCGCTCAGCCATGGGCGTACGCAGGTCGATCGTGAGGCGCAGATCGTACTTTTCCCTCAGCACCGCTGTATCAGAGGCTGTTGCATGGGAAAGATTCGCGCTTCGGATCAGCAGTCCGGATCGGACCGTTCTCCCGTCATCGCTGATCAGGCCGCCCAGATCCCTGGCATTTGATATTCCTTCAAATCGGATCCTTCTGTCCTTCATTTTTTCCCTCTTCTGTCCTTCTGCTCTGTCATCTTCAGATCAGACCGATCACCAGGATCACCAGAATAATCACCGGCAGCACAAATGTCATATACGGTCTCATCCATCCGGCGACCTTCAGGCCTTCACCGGCATCCGCTTCCGCTGTGAATTTGTCCCAGCCCCATCCGTAGCGGAGGGTGCAGAACAGCACGAAGAGCAGCGAACCGCCCGGCAGGAGCAGGTTGCTGACGATGAAGTCTTCAAGATCCATGATTCCGGTATCCGGGCCCATCGGCTGAATGTTCGAAAGAACATTGAATCCCAGCAGGCAGGGCAGCGAGAGAATGAACATGCCGATCGCGCAGATCAGGCCGGTTTTTTTCCTGTCCCAGCCGGTCAGATCCATCAGGCAGGCCATGATGTTCTCAAACACAGCCAGCACGGTCGAAAACGCTGCAAACGACATAAAGATGAAGAACAGGCTGCCCCACAGTCTGCCCAGCGGCATATTGTTGAAGATGTTGGGCAGGGTGATGAAGATCAGTCCGGGGCCGGCTCCGGGCTCCACACCGAAGGCGAAACAGGCCGGCATGATGATCAGGCCGGAGGTGATGGCGACAAAGGTATCCAGCAGCGCCACGTTCACGGCTTCTCCCATCAGCGAGTGTTCCCTGTCGATATAGCTGCCGAAGATCGCCATGGATCCGATACCGAGGCTCAGTGTAAAGAACGACTGGTTCATGGCAGCCACGACCACGTTGCCCAGGCCGGCATCCTTCATCCTGTTCAGGTCCGGCTTCAGATAAAATACCAGGCCTTCGGCTGCGCCTTTCAGGAAAATGCTGTTGAAAGCCAGGACGACCATGATCACCAGCAGGCAGATCATCATGACCTTTGTCACCTTCTCAAGACCCTTCTGGAGACCGATGGAACAGACAAAGAAACCTGCCACAACGGTTATGCCCATGGCAATGACCATTTTTCCGGGCTGCATGAGCATGTCGCCGAACACGGCTGCCACAGCATCGGCATCCTTGCCGGCAAACTGACCCGTCGCGGTCTTGAAGAAATACTGGAGCATCCAGCCGGCGACGGTGGTGTAGAACATCATCAGGATCACATTCGCGATCATGCAGATCAGTCCGTGGATGTGCCACTTGCTTCCGGGTTTTTCAAGCTGCTGATACATTTTCACAGGGCTTTTCTTTGATCCTCTGCCCATGGCGAACTCCATGGTCATGACCGGAACACCCATGATCACCAGGAAGAACAGATAAATGAGCACGAAGGCACCGCCTCCGTTCTGTCCGACCAGATACGGGAACTTCCATACATTCCCGATACCGATGGCGCATCCCGCACTCAGCAGAATGAATCCCAGACGACTTCCGAAACTTTCTCTTTCCATTGGTTCTCTCTCCTTTTTCATATAAGAAATCACTGAACTGTTCAGTGTTTTCATCTACAGATCTTTTCCGGTCCATCCGCTGCTGGCATGAATGTTTCCGTCCTCATCGATCATCATGGCTTCGATCCCGTCCAGGCTCTCGATCAGGTCCATGCCGTCTTCCAGGCCCAGCGCAAAGCAGGTCGTGCTCAGCGCGTCTCCGTCAGTCCCGTCCGCGGAAAGAATCGTTACGGATGTCAGACCGTTTTCCACCGGATAACCCGTTTCCGGATCCAGAATGTGATGGTAGATCACCCCGTCCTTTTCAAAATAACGCTCATAGGTTCCGGATGTGATCACGGACATGTCCGACGCGGGTACGACCTGGATCAGATCATAGGCCGACTCCCCGAAGGGACGTCTGATCCCTATATTGAAGTCTTTTCCGTCCGGCTTTTTCCCGACTGCCAGCACATTTCCGCCCAGATTGATCAGCGCGCTCTTACATCCGTTTTCCAGAATGATATCCCGGACCCGGTCCGAAATATATCCCTTCGCGATGGCGCCGAGATCGATCCCGGCTTCGGGATCCGCGAGCGTCACTTCATTTCCGTCGATCGCCACCTGCCGGTAGTCCACAAGGGCAGCCGCTTTCGAGAGCGTATCCGCGTCCGGCACCTGCCTTTCGGAATCCTCATGAAAATCCCACAGGTCAACCACCGGAGCTATGGTAATATCAAGCGCTCCGTCTGAGGCTTCACACCAGGCAAGCGATCTTTCGATCAGGTCAATGGTGTCATCATTGACCGTCACGGTTTTTCCTTTGCTGTGATCAATGTTCCAGACATCGCTTCCCTCCCGGGTCCTGCTCAGGATGCTCTCATACCAGGCCATCTTTTCAAAGCACTCATCCAGGATCGCCTCATCCCCGGTATCATACAGGGAAATAGTGATCACCGTATCAAAAAAGAAACCGGTCCGCTCTGCCATCGGACTGACGCCTGCCATGGTCTGACCGGACAGGAGCAGCGTCATGGCCAGCACTGCTGCTGACAGAAGCGTGATCCTTCCGGTGACTGCCTTTTTGTCTTCCTTCCCAGCTTTCATACATATCTCCATCATTTACGCCCATTAAGATAAAAAACCACAACCGGATATTCGGTTGTGGTTCCTTACGTGTGCTAGAGGATTCGAACCCCCGACCTTCTGGTCCGTAGCCAGACGCTCTATCCAGCTGAGCTAAGCACACATATTGCCGTTTCAACGACAAGCTGTATCTTACATCAAACCTTAATGGATGTCAAGTTATACTGTCAATCGTAAAATCAGCGTTTTCCCTGTCAGGGCCACTTGGAAACGGCAGGCGCTCATTCACTGAAACAGATCCGTGATCGCTTTGAACGCGTCACTTTCATCCGCGCCGTTCACAGTCACATCGATGGTTGATGTATCTGTGCCCGCCAGTGCCATCACACCCATAATGCTCTTGGCATTGACCTTTTTGTCGGCCACCTCAAAGGTTATCGCGCTCTGAAAAGAACATGCAGTCTGTACAATGTGGGGAATGATCGCGCCCAGATTGCTCTTTGAGCCAGCAGTTATCTTCTGATTGATCATGCAACTTGCCTCCGGAGAAATGTGTAATCCAACAGTCAGGACCATACCTTTCCAGTTTGCTGAAACGGTACTTCAATTGTCAAAAACAACAAAACGTATAGTAGCACATGTTGAGGAAAGGGTCAATCTCCATTTGGCCGGGATCATTTGATTTTGAGTACTTTCTATGATACAGTGTGATGGTAAGATTTTCACAGTTTCGGGAGTATCAAATCATGGAAAAAGGCAACAGAAAACTGGCACTGCTGGGACTGTTCTGCGCAGTGGCGATTATCTTCGGGTATGTCGAAACACTGATTCCCGTATTTGCCGGGATCCCCGGCATCAAACTGGGTCTGGCAAATCTTTCCGTTCTTTTCATCCTGATGCGTTATTCACTCAAGGAGGCGCTGATCGTCTCCGGTGTCAGGATCGTCGTCATCGGTTTCCTTTTCGGAAACATGTTCAGCATTGTCTATTCCCTCGCAGGCGCCCTGCTTTCCATGACAGTCATGGCCCTGCTGAAGCGTTATACAAAATCCAGCGTCTATGCCATCAGTATGGCCGGCGGTATTTCTCACAATATCGGACAGCTGATCATCGCATGTATGATCGTCGAGAACCGGAGCCTGCTCTTCTATGCACCGGTCCTGCTCATCTCCGGTATCGTGACCGGCTTTCTGATCGGATATCTGACTACAGAAACCCTTAAGCGAGTACGGTAACAGATCCGTAAACAAGGAGGCACCCATGCGAAAGACCAAGATCATCTGTACCATCGGTCCTGCCAGCGAATCAGAAGAAATGATACGCGCCCTGTGTCTGGCAGGTATGAATGTGGCGCGGCTTAATTTTTCACACGGAACACACGAAGAACATCTGCGCAGGATCTC
>JAGCAV010000295.1 GCA_017652545.1 Lachnospiraceae bacterium | reverse complement strand
TGTTATCTTTCATGGTTTTCTAGAATTTTTTCAATCCGAAGTCCACCCTGTCCAGGGAAAGGTTCGGGTTATATTACGGATCCCCGTCCTTAATCAGCTGTCCCCACCGCCGGAGCAGCTCATCAGCCTCCTTGTTGAAGCGGGCGATCTTTTCCGGCGTATCCTCCATGCCCCTGGATTTCGACTCATAATGGGACATGACCGCAAAGGGATTGTATACGATCAGATACCCTTTTTCACGAAGCCGCAGGCAGAAATCAATGTCGTTGAATGCCACGGCCAGCACCGGGTCAAAGCCTCCGACTGCCTCGAACGCGTCACGCCGCACCATCATGCATGCCGCTGTCACGGCGCTCAGATCGCTCTGGCAGATGATCCTGGAGAAGTAGCCGTTCTCATCGCCGCCCATGCCCTGGAAGGCGTGGCCTGCAATGCCCCCGTAGCCGATAATGACGCCGGCATGCTGAATGGTTCCGTCTTCATAGAGCAGCCTGGCGCCGGCTGCACCGACTTCCGGCCGCAGGCAGGGACCAAGCAGTTCCGCGATGAGGTCCGGATCCGTCATCTCCGTGTCATTGTTCAGGAACAGGAAGTACTCGCCACGGGCTGCCGCGGCGCCGAAATTGTTGATGGCGGAGTAATTAAAGCCCTCACTCCAGCGCAGCACCCGGAAATAATCGTACGCTGCTTCGCACGAATCGTAATAATCAAAGATCTCCTTTGTCCGGGATCCGTTCTCCACAATGACAAATTCGAAATTCCGATAGGATGAACGTTCGATGACAGAGCTCACGCATTTGCGCAGATCCTCCACGTGGTCTTTGTTCGGGATAATGATCGAGACCAGCGGTTCTTCCTCCGGGATCACATATTTCACACGGTAAAGACCAGGATATGCCCCCATGCTGACCTGTGCCTCAACGCCGATCCGGTCAAAGTGAGCCTGGACTGCGCGCGCCCCCGCTTCGAAAGCATACCGCTTGGATTCGGGGTTTTCCGAGGTGGAATCCGGATGGGACCGCCAGTGATACAGGACTTTCGGAATATGGCGGATCCTGTCGGCGCCGCCTGAAGCCTCCACGCAGCGCAGCACAAAATCATAGTCCTGCGCTCCGTCAAACGAAGCGTCAAACTGCCCCGCCTGCTCCATCAGCGAGCGTTTCACCACCACCAGATGACAGAAATAATTCATCGAAGTCAGCAGATCCATGTTAAAGTCGCTTTTGAAGTGTGGCTGGAAATAGCTGCGTCCGTCCATGGTGACTTTATCTTCATCACTGTAGATCATCTCCAGGTCGGGGTGTTCATTGATCTCACAGACACACTCATACAGTGACCATGGCGGCAGCAGATCATCATGATCTGCAAAGGCCACATAATCGCCCCGCGCGATGGAAAGAGCCTGATTGGTGTTGTCGGAGATTCCCAGCGCAGTGCCGGTATCGATCACACGGATCCGCTCATCAGATGCTTCCAGCTTCTTCAGAAACCCTGTCAGCG
>JAGCAV010000294.1 GCA_017652545.1 Lachnospiraceae bacterium | reverse complement strand
GCGTTTTTGCTCAGGCCGAATTCCCGCTCGATCACAGCCGGGCTGACTTTCTCTCCGAACGGAAGCACGCCGTCGAATTCATCGATCACCTTCATGACCAGTTCCGCGTCGTCTTCCATCTGCAGGTACGCTTTCTTCCGGATGGAAAGATCCAGTTTGCCGTCCTCTTTGACCTGGGTGACCCTTGCCGTAATGATGTCCCCGATCTGCAGGCTGCCGGTTCCGGCCGATTCCTTTTTGGGGATCAGCGCGCTGTACTTATCATCTACCGCGACAAAGACGCCGAAGTTGTCGCTGGTCTCATAGATCCTTCCCTCTACGATATCCCCGATCTGGTAGGGCGCGTGTTTGCTCAGATAGCGGTACACGTTCATGGTCGCGCAAAGTCGTTCGCTCTTATCCACATACAGAGCTGCCAGGCATTCCTCTCCCGCCTTCACGCGGCGCGTCTGCTCCCGGAAAGGCAGCAGCAGATCTTTCTCCAGGCCCCAGTCCAGAAAGGCTCCGATCTTCCCGACTTCCTTTACGGTCAGCACGGCCGTATGATAGAGAGTCAGCTTCGGCTCGCGGGTGGTCGCGATCATTCTGTCCTTCGAATCGCGATAAAGAAAGACGGTGATCTCATCTCCCCTGGCAGCACCCTCCGGCACTTCCTTTCGCGGAAGAAGGACCCTGTCCGTTCCGTCAGTCAGGTACACGCCGAAATCAACCAGCTTTTCTACTGTCAGCGTCTGTTTTTCTCCAAGTCTGAGCATCGCATGATCACCTTTCTTTTGTGTTCTGCCTGCAGACGGATCAGCATGACCCGCCTTCCATCGTCCGGGCGGTCAGTTCCACGCTGCAGTAGGGCTTTCCTTCTTCATCCTCCAGGGAAATGACCGTCACTTCTCCCTGTTCCCACACTTTCGGTATGATCACATCTCCCAGCAGAGCCTGTTTGCGATACTCAGCCCGGAGCTTCCTGATCCTGCCGATATCCGGGACCGTCGACAGGGCCATCTGTATGTACTGGCCATTGTTCATATGGTGGTTGGTATCCAGATGGTACGGCTCTACCCTGAACTTTCCAGGGAGATAAGCCGGGACATCTTCCGGCGCTTTGATCTTTCCCGGATCATATTCCATATCAAGCCTGGGCTCGGGATCATAGAGCCGCTGGTCTTCCTCGGTTATGTTGACCGGTGTCATATTCCGGAAATCGAACAGAAGCCACTGGCTTGCGGCATACGCACACAGTTTTCCCGTTTCGTCGGTCATCGTAAAGTTCCGGTATGCCATCATCTTCCGGAAGGCATACCCCCAGGTCGTCGTCTTCACCTTTTCGGCGAGCCCGGGCAGTTCATTGATCACGATCTGCCAGGTCAGGAGCAGCCACCCCTGCCCTTTCTCACCCAGATAATGGGTCCCGATCCCGAGGGTTTCCGACTGCAGGGAAGCAGCGTCCTGAAAATAGTTGATCAGCGCGGGTATCGTCAGCACCGCGTCCGGATTCACCTCGGAAAAACGAACGGGTGACTCAAAGCTGTATTTCATCAGATTGCCTCATTTCCCATCTGGTCCAGCAGCATCGAACGGACCTCGTACAGTTTGTCAGACAGGTCCACATAGACCTGGTGAGGATTGGAGAAACGCCTTGTCTCGTCCCAGAGCGTCTCCTGTTCGGCCATGCAGTATGACCGGATCTCCATGACGGACGGTGATGTGTAAACACACTGTCCGTCCCTGAAAACAGGAACCAGAAGTTCCCGCAGTTCATAGGTGCCGCCCTTGATGCGCGTCTTCTTCCATGTCTCGATCGGATCAAAAATGATCATATCCTGTGAGGCATCAAAGCTCTCATCAGCCAGACAGATCAGGTCAGCCCTGATCTTGTGATGCTGTTTGCTGTAAATTCGGTAGATCGTCTTGTTTCCGGGATTGGTGATCTTTTCCGTATTCTCGGAGAGCTTGATCTTGGGAACCAGCTCGCCCTGCTCATTCTCAATGGCCGCCAGCTTGTATACGCCGCCGAAGGCCGGCCAGTCCTTGGATGTGATCATGTTGGTCCCGACACCCCATGAAGTGATCTTCGCGCCCTGCTTTTTCAGGGAATAGATCAGGTGCTCATCCAGGTCGCTCGAGGCCGAGATCACGGCATCATCAAACCCGGCAGCATCCAGGAGCTTCCTGGCCTGCTTTGAGATGTATGCCAGATCGCCGCTGTCCAGACGGATCCCGTATCTCTTTAACGGGATCCCGGCTTCCCGCATTTCGGAAAAGACGCGGATCGCGTTCGGCACGCCGCTGCGCAGGGTATCGTAGGTATCCACCAGCAGGGTGCAGGCATTCGGGTAAAGCTCGGAATACCTTTTGAACGCCGTGTACTCATCCGGGAAACTCATGATCCAGCTGTGGGCATGCGTTCCAAGCACCGGCACATCAAACAGCTGGCCCGTGAGCACGTTGCTGGTCCCGACGCAGCCGCCGATCATGGCGGCCCTGGCTCCGTAAATGCCCGCGTCCGGCCCCTGGGCACGCCTGAGGCCGAACTCCATCACGCCGTCCCCCTTGGCCGCGTAGACCACCCGGGCCGCCTTGGTGGCGATCAGGCTCTGGTGGTTGATGATGGTCAGCAGCGCCGTCTCCACCAGCTGTGCCTCCATGATCGGCGCAATGACCTTCAGAAGCGGTTCGCGCGGGAAAACCACCGTTCCCTCCGGGATCGCGTAGATGTCGCCGCTGAACCTGAAATCCGCCAGGTAATCCAGGAATGGCTCATTGAAGATGCCAAGGCTTCTGAGATAGGCGATATCTTCCGGTGAAAACCGCAGGTTCTTGATGTAATCGATCACCTGGTCCAGTCCGGCCACGATCGAATAACCGCCATCAGAAGGATTCCGGCGGTAAAACATGTCGAAGACCACTCTCTCCTGCTTTCCGCTT
>JAGCAV010000293.1 GCA_017652545.1 Lachnospiraceae bacterium | reverse complement strand
GTTATCAAGCACGGATTTCATCCAGGGACCATAGTTGTAATCCCACAGCGCCTCGATCATGTCATCACAGACAGGATCATTTTTGACCTCTTCCAGATGGTCCCCGAGCGTTCCATCCGTATAATATGTCAGAAACCGGACGACGAGATCCAGGATCTTTTCCTGCGTCACCTCCGGAAGGCCTGATTTGGCAACGACCGCCCGGAAGGTCTCCTTCTCAAGTTCCGCATTGCGCACATCCTTTTCCCGAAGGATCGCGGCCATGTCTGACGCGCCGTATGCATCAAAATCGATCGGAGCAGCCCGGTAGGACAGGTGATCGCCGTCTATCTTCAGGGTGCCCATCAGGTGAGATCCGCCCAGCGGCATGCCGCTCACGATCTCATGCATGCCGTTTTCCTCCAGGATGATCTGCGCGTGGAAGTGCCCTGTGATGACCAGCCGCACACCGTAGTGTTCCAGCAGACCGGCCAGGTCAACGTTCTGAATCTGGTAATTGGCCGAGTCGCTGGAACCGGTTCCCAGCAGGATGCTGTGATGGGAAAGGAGGATGATTCTCCGCTCCCTGTACTTCTTCAGCATGTCTCTGAGCCAGTCCATCGTAGGACGGGAGAAGTATCCGCCGCCTCCGGGCTCGACAGCCTGGTCATCCATCGCGAGCAGGACGACATCCCCCGTATCGACCACGTAACTCAGGGAGTTCTCATCCCGTTCATCCGCGTCGATCAGGCCGAAATAGGCCTTCTCATAATCCTCCGGGGTCATATTGTTGAAGTCATGGTTGCCGGTGGTGATCACCAGGCGGATGCCGGCGTCCTTAACCTTCTTCAGCTTTGAGACAAGCGCCTTTACATCGTCCGGTCCGCCGCCGTTCGTATTGTCACCGGTCATGATGAAGACATCCGGTGATGCCGCCATGACTTCTGCCAGAATGATATCCGTAATCTCTTCCGCATAGCCCATGCCGGAAATGATCACATCGCTGGCGTTTTTGTTGGTGGTAAAGTGCAGGTCTGAAATCACCATGGCGTGAAAACTTTCATCCGGCGCTTCTGCCGGAAAGGCTCGTCCTGCCGAAGCCGGTGTCAGAAACAGAAGGAAGACGGGCAGGAGGACAGTGCGCAGCCGGAAAAACGGATGATGATCTGTGTAGCTTTTCATTGTAAAAACCCTCATGAAATACGATTTGAAACACACATGTACAGAGGTTTGAGCCAGTATATCATAAAACGGAAACCTTTTCCTTGAAATCTTTTACAGGGGTACCATATAATGAAAACATGGAAATTTCACAGAAATGGAGTTGAAAAATGGACATGGAAAGACTGGAAAAGCGTATTTCGGATTCATGTACTGAGCAGGTTCATGTTCTGTTTCCGAGGCATTTGAATCACGCAGGCAGGCTGTACGGCGGCCAGCTGCTGGAATGGCTGGATGAGATTGCGGGTGTTGTGGCTGCAAGGCACAGCATGTCCAATATGGTCACAGCATCCATTGACCGTCTGGATTTCAGGGCCGGGGCTTCTATCGGAGATACGGTCTATATCCGGGGATATCTGACCTATGTCGGGAACACATCCATGGAGGTCAGACTGGACAGCTATGTGGAAGACATGAGGGACGGGAAAAGAACACTGATCAATACGGCTTTCTTTGTCATGGTGGCCGTGGATGAAAACGGCAAGCCGACACAGGTGCCCGGGCTGATCCTGGAGACAGAAACAGAGAAAGCGCAGTGGGAGACGGGAAAGCGAAGGCAGGAGATGAGGCGCATGAGGAAGAAGGAAGGATTCTGAGACGCCGTTACTCATCTTGAAATTTACTGTTCCAGCGTTTATACTTTCAGTATGAAAAATTGATACCGATTGGCAAATGATACAGCATCGTATGAGGAGGGAATCATTATGATTGCATGGAAAAACCTGGATACACTGGAAAGCTTCCAGGAACTGCTTAAGACAAAAGACAGCGTCAGGCTGGCTGAGGTCATGGCCGGTGAGAACGGTGCCGAGCGTGTGAAAAAATATGCCATTCCGATGGCCGGGGGACTGACCTATCACTATGCGGCCAAGAAGGTGGATGACGACATCATCGAAAAGCTTGTGGCGCTGGCAAAGGAAGCGCAGCTGATCGATAAGTTTGAGGAGCTCTACAACGGCGCGATCATCAATCTGACCGAGAGCAGGCATGTGCTGCATCAGCTGTGCAGAGGCCAGCTCGGGAAGGATGTCTTCGCGGACGGCGTGAACAAGAGAGATTTCTATAAGGGTGAACAGGCCAAGATCGCGGCTTTCGCCAATAAGGTGCATGCCGGCGAGATCCTCAATGAGAACGGCGAGAAGTACAATACCGTGGTACAGATCGGTATCGGCGGCAGTGACCTGGGTCCCCGCGCGATCTATCTGTCACTGGAAAACTGGGCGATTAAGAATGACACGCTGAAAATGCAGGCAAAGTTCATCAGCAATGTGGATCCGGATGACGCTGTCGGCGTTCTGAGAAACACAGATCTGGCCCATGCGCTCTTTATCGTTGTGTCCAAGTCCGGCACCACGCTGGAAACGCTGACCAATGAGCTGTTCGTGAAGGACGCGCTGGAAAAGGCCGGCCTGGATCCCGCGAAGCACATGCTGTGCGTCACCAGCGAGACATCCCCGATGGCGAAGAACAGCGGTTACCTGGCTGCCTTCTTCATGGATGACTACATCGGCGGCCGCTACTCCACCGCTTCCGCAGTAGGCAACGCGATTCTGGCGCTTGCTTTCGGTCCGGACATTTTCGCGAGATTCCTGGAAGGCATGGCCGCAGAGGATAAGCTGTCTGCGAATGCTGATCCGCTTCAGAACCCGGAGATGATGGACGCCCTGATCAGCGTATATGAGCGCAATGTGCTGGGCTATCCCGTCACAGCGCTGCTTCCGTATTCACAGGCGCTTTCCCGCTTCCCGGCCCACCTGCAGCAGGCAAGCATGGAGTCCAACGGCAAGAGCGTCAACCGTTTCGGCGAGCCCATGAACTACAGCACCGGCGAGGTGATCTTCGGCGAGCCGGGCACCAACGGGCAGCATTCCTTCTTCCAGCTGCTGCATCAGGGCACTGACATCGTTCCGCTGCAGTTTGTCGGCTTCAGAAAGAGCCAGAACGAGCAGGATGTGGAAGTGGAAGGCAGCATCAGCCAGACCAAGCTGTGCGCGAACGTGGCGGCCCAGATGGTTGCCTTCGCCTGCGGCAAGGACGATGAGAATCCCGCCAAGCGCTTCAAGGGCGAGCGTCCCTCCAGCATCATCATCGGCGAGCAGCTTACGCCGGAATCCTGCGGCGCACTGCTGGCGCACTATGAGAACAAGTTCATGTTCCAGGGCTTCCTGTGGAACATCAACAGCTTCGATCAGGAAGGCGTGCAGCTGGGCAAGGTCCTGGCCACCCGCGTGCTCCAGCACAACACCGACGGCGCCCTGAAGGAATTTGCTGATCTGCTGGGTGTCTGATCAGATCCCGGCCTTTCCTTACAGAGGAACTGCCATGCTATTCGGAAAGAAAAAAACAGTCAGGGTACTGGACTACAACAGAGATGAGAAGATCCCGGTCATTCACTGCAGCATCTGCAACGGCGAACAGGTCGGCGTGCTGAAAGATAAAAAGACCGGTGAGAAAGAAGAGATCATGCTGATCCGGAATCAGGAGGATCTTGAGACATTCCGAAAGATGGTCGGTGTGGAAGACATTCCAAGAGAGTACTGACAAAACAGCAAAATGAATGACGGCCGGGGCTTCTGCCCCGGCCGTCATCTGGTCTTTTGGCTTTTTAATTGTCAGATGTCAAAATACATGTAATTCTGACGGATATGGTCTCTCATCAGCTGCTCCGCCAGGGCGGCATCCTTTTTCCGCATCGCGTCAAGGATCCTGCCGTGGAACCCCAGGCCCGGAGAGTACTTCATTTTCTCAATGACGGAGATCATGGACTCCTCAAGAACATTCTGCAGGATCTCATAAGCCTTGACCATCAGCGGATTTCCGGTCAGTTTGACAATGGCCATGTGGTACT
>JAGCAV010000292.1 GCA_017652545.1 Lachnospiraceae bacterium | reverse complement strand
GATCCTGCAAAGGCGCAGGTGGAAAACACCGCGTATGCTTCCGCTGAGACAAAGGCTGAAACAAAGCCGGCCGGGAACGGGGATGATTCTTCGGAGGAAGGCTCCGAAGATCTGACAGAGAACGAAGATGCCCAGAACGCAAAAGCCGCAGCCGTCTCCGAGGAGACACCGGGCAACAAGACAGGCAATGCGGGCCAGAACGCTTCCGGAAAAACCCTTGCGGACCAGGTAAACTCGCTCAGTCAGAAAAGCAGTGAGCAGCAGGAACGGATCGACTCTCTCGAGTCTGAAAAGGAAGCCCTGCAGAGCAGCGTAGATACCCTGAGTGAGTCATTGGCACAGAAAGATCAGGAGATCTCCTCCATCCAGGAGCAGACACAGTCGGCAGCCGGAAAGCTGGATGCCATTCTTGCAGCTGCCTCCGATACCTCCGTCTCTGATGAGATCAGCAAGAGCATTGCGGCGCTGCAGACTGACCTTGCGGCCATCAGCGGCAAACTGGACACAGTGTCTGATACGATGAGTGGGAAGCTGGATACGATCTCCGAGTCGATCAGTGAGGCAGCCGCGGATACGGCCGTTTCCGACAAACTGGATGAGATCAGCGGTCAGATCGGCACCGTTTCCGAAGACATTTCCGGAAAGATCGGCACTGTGTCCGAAGACCTTTCCGGAAAGATCGGTACGGTTTCCGACGACCTTTCCGGCAGACTTGAGGCCATTTCCGAAGCCGTCAGCGAGACAGCGGCCGACGAAACGCTCTCCGGCAAGCTCGATGATCTGGGCAGTCAGCTTGGCACCGTTTCCGAGACACTTACAGGAAAGATCGATACCGTTTCCGAAGATCTTTCCGGCAAGATCGGCACGGTTTCCGAAGACCTTACCGGCAGGCTCGACACCATCTCCGAAGCCGTCAGTGAGGCTGCCATCGACGAGGACCTCTATGAAAAGCTCGATGATCTGGACAGCCAGCTCGGCACCGTTTCCGAAACGATCGTCGATAAACTGGACACTGTTTCCGAGACCGTATCGGACAAGCTCGATGATGTATCCGAGACACTGGGTGATACTTCAGACAGCGGCGCCCTGGCTGACAAACTCACCACGATACATGACACCATCGTTGACTGGCGTGAGTCAGAAGCCGCGGAGACCGAGACAGATCCCATCGTGGAATATGTCGTCAAAAAAGGCGATACCCTGCTTGATATCTGCAGGTCCTTCGGTATCGACTACTATGAGAACAAGGCTCTTCTTCAGGAGCTCAACGACAAGGAAAACCTGAGCCTGATCGAACCCGGAGAGACGCTGGTGCTCCCGGACGCTTCCGGCAAAAAGGACAAAAAGTAAACCGGCAGGCAAACGCCGGTCCCGAAACAGGAAACAGGAGGCAGGGAACGAAAACCCTGTCTCCTGTTTTTATGTCACGAAGGAATTCTGCTCACGGCAGAATTTTGCTTTTGGCTCATTTTCTTCCCTTTCCTGCTGCCGCAGCAGCCATCCTGTAAAGAGGAAGGATGATCAGGTAAAAGGATGTCAGGATCGCCGTTGAAGGCGCATCCACCGCCGCAAGCGGGACGGCACCGGCAATCGACCACGGTATCAGCGGCGCGATCACAACTGCCGTATCCTCAAGATCAACGGCGAGCTGTCCCCGGTCCGCATATAAGTCCCCGCAGAGCTGACTGGTCAGAAGAATGGTCAGTGTCTGGTTGCAGGCGATCATGCCGGAGATCACTGAGCACAGGAAAACGGCGGCAAACGACGTTGTCCGGTGTGCCGCTGAGGCAACGGCTTTCTTCGCTCCATCCAGCAGGCCGGTCCTGTTCAGGATATCGGAATACGCGGAAGAGATGCAGACGATGCATGCGACCCTCACCATGGAAATGACCCCGCCGCCGCTCATCATGGCTGCCAGCTCCGCATCTTTCGGGTGATACCCGTTCACACAGGCGGCAAGCACCTCCATGCCGGGAACACCCTGGATGAAAAGGCAGATCGGGATGGCTGTCAGGATGCTGGCGGTCATGGCGATCTTCACATTCACACGGCAAATAGCCAGAACAAGAATGGTCAATGCAGGTATGACTGTGATCCAGTTCAGGCGGAAGGTGCGTGTATACAGCGCATTCAGATCCATGATCTCGCCTTCCCCGGGAAGCATAAAACCGAGGACGCCGTAGATCAGGCAGGTCAGAAGAAACGGGACCAGGGCGCTTTTCACCATACGGCGGATATTGTCATAGATATCTGTCTTTGTCACAGCCGCAACCAGGAGCGCGCTCGTGGAGACCGGCGAGCACCTGTCCCCGAAAAAAGCGCCTGACAGCACCGCGCCTCCCGTCAGGATGGGACTTACATGCATGGAAACTCCCATCGCCGCGCAGATCACGCCCATCGTTGCAGCCGTGCCGAAGGAAGTACCGGTCAGAAATGAAAGGCCGCTGTTCAGCAGAAATGTCATCAGCAGAAAGACAAACGGCCTGATCAGTCTGGTCGCATGACAGACGATGAACGGGATCGTTCCCGCCATCCTCCACAGTGCCGTCATGATGCCGATGAGAAAGAACGTGATCAGGATATTCTGAACCGTTCTGATCCCGTTCAGCGACATATGAATAAGTTCACGCCATGAAAAGCCTCTGTGTCTTCCATACCATACAAAGAGGAACCAGCCGAACACAAGTCCGCACAGGATCGGAAGATCAAGAGCAAAGCACAGGATCAGGCCTGCGCAGAAGGCGCCTAAAACAAGAAATTCCATACTCTGTTATTCCGCAAATCAGGGGTAAATCAATATTCCGGAATAATATTCCCATACCCTCTCAGGTCTTTTGCTGCTTCCATCGCCTCAGGCATCAGTTCAAGCAAAGCATCGACCTCTTCTTCTGTGTTATAGATTCCGAAACTGACACGGATCATGCCCGGCGTGCTGATGTCTCCGCAATCTTCGAAATGTTTCAGCTGCTCATCGGATATTCCCATCAGGCGCCACACATAGGGGTTGGCGCAGAAGGCACCCCGCCTGGTCGCCACGCCGCCCAGCTGTGTCAGCTTTGTCGCCAGGATGTAAGAGTTGATATCGCTGAAATTAAAGGTCACAACGCCGACCCGGTCATCTATGTTTTCCGTGTCACCGTAGATAATGATGTTCTCAAACTGCTTAAGCCCGTCGATCAGCCTCCGGTTAAGGATCTTTTCGTGTTCCTCAATCCTGTCAAACCCGACTTCCTGCAGGATCTCAATCGCTTTCCCCAGACCGACGACCCCGGGATAATTAGGGGAACCGGCTTCGTATCTTTCAGGGGCTTCTTTGTAATCCTGCCATGTATCGCCGACGATCTTGATCGTTCCGCCGCCATAGAATGCAGGCATATGCTCGTCCAGGACCTCTGTCAGACCGACCACGGCGCCGCCTCCGAACGGAGAATACATCTTGTGCGCCGAAAAGACGAAAAAGTCGATGTCCTCCTCTTCTGTCTCACCCTGCATGGAGAACTGTCTGTGCGCAACGATCTGGGCGCCGTCCACAATGATCTTTGCTCCGTATTGATGGGCCAGTCTGGCGACGCGGTGCACATCCGTCACATATCCCGTTACATTGGAGGCAGCCGTCACGGAGACATATTTCACATCGTTTTCCTTAAGCAGCCGTTCAATCTCGTCATACCTGATCCGGCCCAGATCATCCACTTCCGCATAGATCACACGGCAGCGTTCACGCCAGGAAAGATCATTTGCATGATGTTCGATGCGCGTTGTCAGGACAAGGTCATCTTTGCTTTCGATCAGGGCGGAAGCAAGCTTGTTCAGGCCGTCTGTCGTATTGTTGACATAAAAACAGGTGTATTTTCCCGGTTCTGCCCCAAGAAAATCGAGTATCTTATACCTGGTCTGATGGTAGAGCGTGGTTGAATGATCCGATTTCTGGGAGAACCCCCTCCCGATGGAACCATACTGCTGCAGTTCGCGGGTAACCTTATCCAGGACAGGCTGAAGGGCCGGCGTCGTAGCGGCATTATCAAAATTGATCGCAGGCCTCATGGTCCCGTCAGCCAGCTCGACCGGTTCATCAAGGCCGACAACAAAATCGCGGATATTGTCGATCGTATACGTCGGTTCCGCTTCTGATACCGCCTCAGCGCCTTCCGTCACAGGCTCTTCCGCAGCAGTCAGTACACAGCATTGCGGGATCACTGACAGCACTGCGAGTGAAGCCAGGATCGCAGTCAGTTGATTTGAGAGTCTTCTTTTCATTTTTTTCTCCGTTTCTAAAATGACAGTCAGGTTCAGTTACAGTGAAAAATCATGTTATGTATCTTCTGCCGGCTGTTATCCCGCCATCAGCGAATAGACAGCTGCCGCCGGTATGCCTTTTTTACCCAGCCATTTCTTATATTTCTCAATATATGCGTTGGAGAAGGCAAACACACGGATATCGCTTCTGACCCCGCTGAAAGCTTTTGCGCCGACCACGGAAGATTTCAGTTTCCTCGTCGGCAGATACAGCCTGCCCAGCGAAGAACATTTGTAAAATGCCTTCTTCCCGATCTTTTTGCATTTCATGCCGACAGATGCAGTCATCAGTTCGCTGCAGCCGCTGAACGCGTTATCCCCGATCGTCGTGACGGCCGGCCCGGCATAGAAGATCCTCAGGGCTTTTTTATTCTTGAATGCCCCTGCCGTGACAGAAGTGATTTTGCAGATGTTTCCCTTGTACGTAACCGTTTCCTGCAGGTACACGCTCCCGTTCAGTCTGGCAAGCGATGCGCCTGTACAGGCAACCTCAACCTTTCCTGACTTGCCTCCTTTGGTCACCTTGTAGGAGACATTGTCGATCCTGAACTTTTTCCCCTTTTTGACGCCGTTCGCATAGATCTTAAACTGCGTGTTCACACTGTCAGAGAAACCATTGATACCTTTGACCGTCACGGTCGCTGTACCGATTTTCCTGTTATTCTTATATGTAACTTCGTAGTCCCTTCCCTTCTTCAGTTTGGATCCTGTTCCGGTATAGCTTACCTCCGGTTCGGGTTTGACAGCTTCCCCGGTTGCGACCGTCTCCGTATAGGGCAATGTAACGGAAATCCGGCTTGAAGTCACCGGGATCGGCGATGTGTAAGCCGCGCTGCGCAGCGTGGAGGACAGGGAGGATGACTGATTTCCGGTTCCGTAATACGCAATATTGTGATGCTGATCCAGAATGAATGTGCCCGGCAGAGTCATGCTGCTGCTCCTGTAGCCGGCAGCATTCAGCAAAGACCACATGGCAAAGTTGTTCGATGAAGATGCTTTCACAAAGGACATGGCCGGATACTGCCTGGCAAGGGCCGAAAGCCCGCTGTCATATGAATCGACGCCCAGCACAAACACCTTCGAGCAAAGGCCCGAATTCTGGCAGGAACGCGCCTGAGCGATGGTTGCTTTTGTATTGCTGCACCCCGACCTGCCGTAGATGACAACGATGGGACCAGCCGGAAGGCTGTCCATGGTGTATGTCTGGCCGTTCAGATCCGTAAAGGTGAAATCCTTATACATCTTTGTGGAACT
>JAGCAV010000291.1 GCA_017652545.1 Lachnospiraceae bacterium | reverse complement strand
GGCGGCGCGGCCGAGCAGTCAGCGTCCTGTATGAACATGCTGCATGTCATGTATCTGTGGATGCCGATGATCTTCAACCTCCTGATCACGCTGATCCTTACAAGGCTGAATGTGGAGAAAGCAAATGAGGAACTGAGGAAGCACAGGGGATAAAAAGCTTTCTGAACAGCAGCGAAGCCGCGTGGATGAAGTAGGTCAGAACACCAGCGAATCCACGCGGGGCAGCAGCGCGGCCAGCTCCGCGCGGCAGATCTCGACGGCTTTACGCCCGAACTCGCTGCCCGGGTCGCTGCGCCGGACAGCGCGGCGAAGGATCCGTGTCAGGCCGACGATCTTTGCCTTCTCCTCCACGCTGTCGATGACGGCGGCATCCTGTGTGCCGAGGTAGAGTTCCAGGCTCCTGCGCCAGAAGGAATAACAGGTTTCGGCGGAAAGACCCATGAATTTCAGGCTTGCTTCCGGTTCGATCAGGTTGAAGCCTGCATAGGCGTTGAAGATGCTGCCCAGTTCAAAAACGGGATGGCCGTGGGAGAGGGTGTCCATGTCAATGAGCAGGCTTTCGCCATTCTGATACATGATATTCTTGATGTGGAAGTCGCCATGGATCAGGTGCTCGTCCTCCGGCACAGCCTCGATCAGCGCGTGCAGTTTTTCATCCTGGTCTGCAGGCAGAAAATCTGTAAGGAAATCCGCCCAGCTTTGTGCCAGCGCCTTCATATCCGGCAGGCTGCCGGAGCGGATCGTCCTGCCGTGTATGATCTTGAGCAGATCAATGCTCATCTGCGCCACTTCCTCGAGCGTTTTTTCGCCCCCGGTGAGCAGCTTGGCAAAGCTCTTCGCGTTCAGCAGTTCGAAGACAGAACCGTAGCCGCCGCTCGCGATCTGCACCACATCGTAGGGAATGGCCGTGGGCACACCCGCCACAAAGGCCATCCGTGCCAGTTCACGCTCCCGGTGGATCTCCGGCAGGGCGTCAGGGTTCCGGTAGACCTTGACGATCGTATCCGGATCGAGGCGGTATACTTTTCCGTTGGCACCCTCACCGACCACCTCACAGCCTTCCACCGAGATCACGCGGCAGGCCTTCCGGACCGTAGTCATCTCGGTGAAGCCTGTCAGATCCAGTACTTCATACAGCTCCGGATGGACGTTGGTAAAGATCACTTTCTCCACCTGCTGAATGAGCCGGAGCATCACGCGCAGTCCTGCGCTGGAAATGTATTCCAGATTATCGCAGTCCAGTTCGATGAAATCCGCGGGATGTTCCTGCCTAAGTTCACTGATCCGGGTCTCGACCAGCGGCGCGTTGGACGAATCGATCCTGCCGCTGAGACTGATGATGAGTCTGCCGTTTTCCTCTTTTCCGTTTACCACTTCATTAAGCATGTTGTTTCCATCCCTCTTTTATCCCGCTTTTGTACGGACTGATGCGGACTGCGCCAGGACCGGCCCTGCAGGCCGGCGGAAGTCAGATCCTGATCACCAGGTTGTTCAGGCCGAGAATGGTGGTATATC
>JAGCAV010000290.1 GCA_017652545.1 Lachnospiraceae bacterium | reverse complement strand
GACAGACCTCCATACGGGTCTTTTGGGAACGGACACCGCTGTTTCCGCTTTGCTGTTTTCTTCAGCCGGTGCCTTTTTTGTCCTGGTTTCAACATGGGAATCACTGTTCCGGCAGACCCTGATCTCGACACCATTCTCTGCGGCCGAAGCTTCTTTTGCCGTCTCCCAGGCTCCCCAGTCATGTGCTGCGGCATCGACGGGAATGCTCTCCTTCTTCACATGGGCAGCATTATATGTACATGTATAGGTTTTGATCCCCGGTTCTGTGCATGAAGCCGGCTTTGTGATGACACCGCTGTCCCAGTTGTGGGCCTGCGGGTCGATCGGGACCTCTTCCGTCCTTGTATGCGCCTGATCATGCCTGCAGGTATACGTCCGAATGCCTGTTTCACTGCAGGAAGGTTTTTGGGTAACCCTGCCGTCATCCCAGTCATGCGCTTCCTGATCGATCGGAATTGCTTCTTCATAGATATGCGAGGCATCGTTGGCACAGATATACCGGATGGTTCCCGGCAATGCGCAGGTCGCTTCCGAGATGATCACTCCATCGCCCCAGTCATGCCCGGTCGCCGGAATCTGCCCGGTTTTTGTGTGATTGGGATTATTTCTGCAGGTATACCGCAGGATACCGGCTGCTTCACAGGACGCCGCTGTCTCGATCACCCCTTCATCCCAGTCATGTCCGATCGTGTAGTACCGGACCGCTTCATGCCCCTGCTCATTGCATGAGGAAAGCACAACACATGCCGGCACAGCTTCCGTTCCCTCTCCTTCCGGAACGCCGTCAAGCCCCGTCGTCTCAAAGGCATGGGCTCCCGACCAGAAGGAAGGAAAGACGAATTCTTTCTTCCGGGTCGTCACCCGCAGGCCTGCTGACGTCGTGCTGGTCGTATCGTTTCCGCCGATCTTTCCGTTCAGGGTTCTGTCGGACAGCTGATTTGACCCGTAATTCGGTGTGTTCAGCGCACACAGATAATACTGATACTTGATCTCCTCCTGCGTATCCGCGACATCATCCCATGTCGGATCGATCATATACCAGTTTCCATCAAGGTTCACCGCGTTCCATGCATGACCGATCGTTGAATAGGTATGCGCCTTTCCGCTGACGATCGCGCAGGCAAACCCGAAATAATCGCAGAGAATCTTGAAAGCCCTTGAATAGCCTTCACAGACCACACCGGCTCTCGTCTCCAGGAAGACCGGTCCCGGTGTAAAAATGCTGTAATCGCCTGTCGTTTTATAGGTATTCAGTCCGTCATTGTCATAGTAGCATCTCCGGCAGAGGAAATCGTGAATTCCCTGCAGGAGCTCCGGGCTGCTGACTGTCCCGTCGCCGTCATAGTCGCTTGAAGCGCTGATCTGCGATGCCGTTTCGGCAACCGCCTGATCGAACGCGGCAACCTGTGAAGCGGCGTTTTCATATGCCGCCACCGGCATTAACGTGATCTTTGACAGGTAGACCGTTGCCGTGCGTTCCTCAGTGTTGAGATTGTATCCGCTGAAGGAAAAGCCCAGACTAGTACTGCGTGTCCAGAACACCTCCGGGTGATCGTAGTAAAATGCGTCGAAGGAAGCCCTCACATAGTACAGAAGCTCTTCATATCCTTCCTTGAACCTG
>JAGCAV010000289.1 GCA_017652545.1 Lachnospiraceae bacterium | reverse complement strand
TGGGAATACCTGACCGGGAATTCCATGGCATTCATGCCGGGCGGGTCCGTGGTCTATCAGCAGTTCATGCAGGATGAGCCCACATCCATGGTCTGCAACCTGAAGAATCTGGGCTACACAACCATAGCCATGCATCCGTATTTCAAAGCCGGCTGGAGCCGGAATTCGGTGTATCCCAAAATGGGCTTTGATGAGATGCGGTTTATGGACACCGGTGATTTTGACGAGACAAAGATCATGCGTGAGTATATCACCGACCAGGAAATGTTTGACAAGGTGATTGCCCGCTATGAGGAAAAGGAAGCGGGCGAGCCGCTGTTCATCATGGGCGTCTCGATGCAGAATCATGGCGGATACAAAGAGGAGTTCGAAAACTTCCAAAGCGATGTCTGGCAGGTGGGCGGGTATTTTTATCCCGATGCAGCCCAGTATCTTTCGCTGGTCCGCCAGACCGACCTGGCGATGGAAAACCTGATCGGGTATTTCTCGCAGGTGGACGAGCCGGTGGAGATCATCTTCTTCGGAGACCATTATCCGAGTCTGGATGCCGGGTTCATCCGCTCGCTCAACAACAAGGGCGTAAGCGGTCTGACACTTTCCGAACTGGAAAATCTGTTCAGCGTGCCGTTCTTTATCTGGACCAATTATGACAGCGAAGAGGAGGAGATCGAACGGACAAGTCTGAATTATCTGGGAACCATGGCACTGGAGAAGGCGGGCCTGCCGCTTCCGGCTTATAATCTCTTCCTGAGAGACATGATGGATGTGATCCCGGCCATGAACCTTCGCGGATATCAGTCCCTGATCCAGGGCAAGTACGTTCACCTAAGTGACGCAACCGGAGAAGAGCGGCAGTGGCTTCGCAATTACCGGTATCTGCAGTATAACAACCTGTTTGACGAAGCACACAGGAGCAGCCTGTTCTTTCCGTATCTGAACGAAACCGAAGATCCGGATGTGACAGGGTAGAAGAAGACCGAAGAAGGAAGACGAAAGATCGGCTGTCTTCCTGCATTAACGAAAAAATATCATTAGGAAGCTCTGATCGGGCTTTTGGATCAGTATTTCCAGAAGAAAGGGAAGCATCATGGTATACAGCAACATCTTGGAAGCTCTGGGCCACACACCCGTGATCAGGCTTCAGCGTATGGTAAAACCCGGCAGCGCGGAGGTGCTGGTCAAATTTGAGGGACTGAATGTGGGCGGTTCCATCAAGACAAGGACAGCCTGCAACATGATCCTCCAGGCTGAAAAGGCGGGCAGAATCAATCAGGACACCATCATTGTAGAGCCCACCAGCGGCAACCAGGGTATCGGACTCGCGCTTGTGGGAGCCGTGCGCGGCTACAGGACCATCATCATCATGCCGGATTCAGTCAGTGAGGAGCGCCGCAAGCTGGTCAGACATTACGGCGCGGAGGTGATTCTGGTACACGATGACGGGGATATCGGCAAATGCATCGCACAGTGTCTGGAGAAGGCACTGCAGATGGAAAAAGATGATCCAAGGGTCTTTGTGCCCCAGCAGTTCGCGAACCCGGACAACTCCCAGACGCACCGGAATCATACGGCGCTGGAACTGATGGAACAGGTCGCGGGACCGATCCACGGGTTCTGCTCCGGAATAGGTACAGGCGGCACCATCACCGGTATCGGTGAGACGCTCAGAAACCAGAATCCGGATATCGAGATCTGGGCGGTGGAACCTGAGAACGCGGCGATCCTTTCCGGCGGCAACATTGGAACGCATATCCAGATGGGCATCGGAGACGGGATCATCCCGCCGATCCTTAACCAGGAGATCTATTCCCAGATCTATATCGTATCAGACGAAGAAGCGATTGAGACAGCCAGAGACCTTGCAAGGCTTGAGGGGATCATGTGCGGGATCTCCAGCGGGACAAATGTTGCCGCAGCCCTGAAACTGGCAGAGAAGCTGGGTGAGGGAAAGACGGTTGTGACGGTCCTCCCGGATACAGCGGAGCGATATTTCTCAACAGTGCTTTTTGAGGACTGATCTGCCGCTGCAATCCGTGAGTGAAGGGACAGACAGGGTCCCGAAGGCGGCAGCAGACTAAAAAAGTCGGCCCGGAGGTTGACAAGAAGGAAATAAAGGTGTAAAAAAAATCATCCCTGATGATTGATTGAATACCATAGGAGGAATACAGATGGCACCGGACAGACGGCCTGATCAAATGGAAAGAATTACGACACCGGCACTGGCACAGGCTTTTATTGACGAGCAGGTGAAAGAGCTCAGGGAACAGATTAAAGACAAAAAAGTGCTTCTGGCACTTTCCGGAGGCGTAGACTCTTCGGTTGTGGCAGCACTGCTGATCAAGGCTGTCGGACAGCAGCTGGTCTGTGTGCATGTCAACCACGGACTGCTGCGCAAGGGCGAGCCGGAACAGGTGATCAGGGTGTTCCGCGATGAAATGAACGCGAACCTGATATATGTGGACGCAGTTGACCGTTTCCTGGACAAGCTTGCAGGCGTGAATGATCCTGAGCAGAAGCGTCACATCATCGGCGAGGAATTCATCGATGTGTTCGCTGATGAAGCCCGCAAACTGGACGGAATCGAATTCCTGGCCCAGGGCACGATCTGGCCCGATATCCTGGAAAGCGAAGCCGGCATCAAGGCACATCACAATGCCGGGGGCCTCCCCGAAGACATTGCCAGCCGTTTTGAACTGGTAGAACCGGTCAAGATCCTCTTTAAGGACGAAGTCCGTGTGGTAGGCAGAGAGCTCGGCCTGCCGGCAGGCATGGTCGACCGTCAGCCGTTCCCGGGTCCCGGACTGGGCGTTCGCTGCCCGGGTGCCATCACCCGTGACAGGCTGGAAGCGGTCCGCGAGTCGGATGCGATCCTCCGCGAGGAGTTTGCGAAGAACGGCCTGGAAGGAAAGGTCTGGCAGTACTTTACTGTCGTTCCGGATTTCAGATCCACCGGCGTAACAGACGGAAAGCGCACCTACGGCTGGCCGTGCATCATCCGCGCCATCAATACAACGGACGTGATGGAGGTGACTGTGGAGCATCTTTCCGCAGACCTGATCGATCATCTGGTACGGCGGATCACGACCGAAGTACCCGGAATTAACCGTGTACTGGTCGACTACACGCCCAAGCCGCCCGCAACCGTGGAATACGAATAACTGCAAACCCCACAGGCCCTTGCATTACAGGGCTTGTGGGGCTTTTTTTCGGCTGACCGGACAATGACCAGCCTGCAGGATCATAAGCCTTGACGGAACTGCTTCGGATCGATGCGTGATGAAGAAACTCATGGGGGCAGAACATGAAATACAGAATTCTTGATGGCCGGGATAAGATGGAAATGGAGGACATCATAAGGCTCCTGAAAACCACTTATTGGGCTGATAAGCGTTCGGATGAACAGATAGAGAAGTCCATACGCAATTCTTCATGCTATGGTATATATGTTGAGGATGACGAAAAACTGGCTGGCTTTGCCAGAGTGATCAGCGATTACGCAACCACATATTATCTATGTGATGTGGTTGTCGATACGGAATACCGGAACAAAGGCCTCGGCAGCGCACTTGTGTCATATATTGAGTCCCTGCCGGCATACGAAGGACTTCGCGGGATCCTGATCACCAGGGATGCACACAGCCTGTACAGGAAGTTCGGATATGAGGTCCTGGATGGCAGGGTCATGGTCAAACATCTAAACTGCTGAACCATGCTGCCCGGCGGGATTATTCATCCGCTTCATTCCGAATCAGTTCTTCATGCCGGTAAGCACGATGCCCTCGACGAAATATCTCTGTCCGAAAAGATAGAAAAGAATGCCTGGCGCAAATGACATGCAGGTGGCGCACATGATGGCCGAATAGTCCTGCTTCAGTGAACCTTTGAACTGAGACAGCCCGAGCGCAATGGTAAACTTCTTTTCTGCGTGGATGTACAGTGACTGCTGAATCAGGTCGTTCCACATCTGAGTAAAGAGCAGCAGTGCCACGACGATCATAGCCGCTTTGATCGCGGGAATAATAATATACCAGAGGATCTGGAAATGGCTGGCGCCATCGATGGTGGCGGCCTCATCCAGCTCCCGTGGGATCGTCAGGATAAACTGGCGGATCAGGTAGATATTAAATGCGCCGCCGCCGCAGAAATAGGGCAGAATCAGAGGCCAGTAGGTGCCGTTGAGGTGAAAGACATTGGTCCACATGATATAGAGGGGGATCAATGTGACCATGGCGGGCAGGAACATGGAACCGATGACCAGTATAAAGAGAAACTTTTTGCCCTTAAAGCGCAGTCTCGCAAAAGCATAGCCGCCCAGGACCGCGGTTACGGTACCGCCGATCACAGAGGGCACGATGATAATCATTGTGTTCTTCAGATAACGCCAGAACGGGAAGTTCTCCAGGGCTTTCGGATAGTTGGAAAAGAGCCAGTCCGGAGGCAGGAATGGCACGTCGTTGGCAAAGAGCTGATTGTTGGTCATCAGAGAGGAGCGGAAAATCCACCAGATGGGCAGCAGACACAGCGCTGCAGAGAAGACAACAAGCAGCAGGCAGATGAAATCTGCCACCTTCGCACGGCGTTTTCGGCTGGATAAACTTGTACTCTTCTTCATCAGTCATCTCCTCCCTGTGAAAACATCCAGCTGCTGCTGGTGGCGAACAGGATCGCCGTGAAGATACTGATCAAAACAAACAGCATCACAGCCACAGCGGCAGCCAGTCCGTATTTGCGGTTTTCAAAGGCATACTGGTACAGCACGTATGAGACGAAACGGGATGAATTGCCCGGTCCGCCTTTTGTGAGTGCCAGTGCAGGCGTAATGACCTGCATATTGGTGATCAGGGCCATGAGCAGGTTATAAAAGATAATGGGAGACATGCAGGGAACGGTGATATTCCAAAAGCGCTGCCACGAATTGGCCCCGTCCACCTCCGCTGCCTCAAGATAGGTTCTCGGAACGTTCTGAAGACCCGCCAGGAATATGACGATCAGGTTTCCTGCCAGCCAGATGGACACGAGCGCCAGGGAGGGACCGACCAGTCTGGCGTCATTGACAAAGCCCACACGCGGCAGTCCGAAAATACGGTTGATGATGAAATTGAACAGACCGTAATTGATATTATACAGCCAGTTCCAGCCAAGATATACGGCGACTGCAGGCAGCAGGTAAGGCAGGTAGAAAATGGCTCGCCAGAAGCCGCGGGCAGGGATCTTTCGATTCAGGAGCAGTGCAATGACCAGCGAATAGATCATGCTGCCGATCACCGCCATGAAGGTGTACTGGATGGTGACAAGCACCGATTCCTTGAAGTAGGGATCGGTCGTCAGCAGTTTGACGTAGTTTTTCAGACCAACCCATTGGAAGGATTGAAAATTGTTTCCCTTCCAGCTGAAAAAGCTGAGTCCAAAGACCTCAAGCAATGGGAGATAAGTCAGAAAAATCAGCCCGATGATAGATGGAATCAGGCAGATGTAAGCTGTCCGGTTTTCGCTGCGCAGAAGAGCGTTTGTCTGTTTCTTTTTCTTGCTCACTGTTCTCACCCCGTTTTCAGGCCGGATCATTCAAGCCGGAAAAGACCAATTTGTAAAAACTTCTTACACGGGTCAGTGCATAAAAAAGGGTGTTCGTCCGCAGATGGACGGACACCCTGAAGTTTACGTCAGAATACCTCAGATCAACGGGACTGTCTATATCATTCTCCGTTGAAAATGTCAATGAGGGTGGCTTCGCCTGCCTCCAGCGCATCGGCAGCTGTGGTGGCGCCTGTCCAGACATCACCGAGGATGGAACGCAGATAGGCCAGGAACTCATTCGTATGGGGTACATAGTACCAGCAGGTGGAGACAGCATAATCGTGGGCATAGTCGACGACAGAGGTCTTGAAGTTGTCATAGCCCATGCTGAAGTTTTCGTTGTCGACCCACTTATGCGTCAGTTCCTCGTTGGTATAGTATTCCTCGAGGATGGGCATCCAGATACCGGTGGCGATCAGGGAATCCCAGCTGTTTTCTTCCTTGGTGTACCATTTGATGAACTCCATGGCCTCAGCCTGGTGCTCACCCTGGGCAAAGACGACCTGGGGACCGCCGGTGCAGATGGTAACTTCTTCCTTCATAACGGGCAGCGGGGCGACGCCATAGGGGAATTCGGCATTGTTCATGCAGGTTCCGACGTTCCAGGTGCCGCCGGTGGCCATTGCGACGTTGCCGGCTGCGATGGTGGACTGAATGCCGGAGTCTTCCAGACCGTCACGGAACTGGGCGACATGGTCTACCAGATAGAGGTCGGCGACTTTCTGGATGGACTCGGCGACCTCGGGGGTATTGATGGTGCATTCGCTGCCGTCCTCTGAGAACCAGCGGCCGCCGTTGGACAGAGCCCAGACTTCGAGCTGCCAGGTCCAGTTGTCGACGTTGGCGCCGTACTGTGTGATATTGTCAGGGTCAAAGTCGGGAGAAGCGGCGTTGTTGCCGTCCTTGTCAAGGGTCAGGAGCTTTGCGGTTTCCACGAATTCATCCCAGGTATAGGGAGTCTTCGGATCCGGATAATCGACGCCTGCGGCATCGAACATATCCTTGTTGTAATACAGGAAGAGGATCTCGTTAGCAGCTGAATAAGCCACCGGAGCGCCGTCAGCTTTGAAGGTAATGGCATCCAGAGGCATGGATTCCGCACCCTCATACATGGATGAGATGTCAGCCAGCAGGCCATCGGCAGCAAAGTCGAGAACGCCGTTCTCATTCATAATGCCGCAGTCGGGCAGCTGATTGCCGGCAGCCATGGAGTTAAGCGTGGTGGTGTACTCTTCGTTCGGAATCGCCATGACCGTGACGCGGATATGGTCGTTTTCTTCGTTAAACTTGTCCGCTACAGCCTGAACGGAGGCAGCTTCATCAGGTGTTCCCCAGTAGGAGTAGGTGATTTCCACGACTTCGTCGTCCGCGAAGGCCGTGACAGCACAGGCAGCGAGCATCAGCACGCAAAGCAGGAGAGTCAGATGTTTCTTGAATTTCATTTTTTCCATGTCCTTTCTTTGTATTGTATGATTATTACAGCAACTTACCACTACTGTTACAAACTTATATACGGGCCTTCAGCCACACGAGCATCTCGCCCGGATCCCGGGTGCACCAGAAGCAATAGGGGATCGCGGTGAGGGTTTCCTCCGTGAAGCTGAACTTTGGTTTTCCGTAAAGGCCTTCCACCCCGCTGTGCAACCGCCAGCCGGGGAACCTCAGGAAAGGCAGAACATCCGGCAGTCTCGCGTCAGGCTGTTCGGTCCTGATCTGCGCCTCAGGGGTTACATAAAGATTTGACAGATGTGTCCCGTTATCGGTCTGTTCAAGACAGTAGACAAAGGGACCATAGCACAGGGCAACGCGTCCCGCGTCAGCCCTTACATTGGGATCGGCCGCCTCCCACCGCGGTGTGATCCTGCCCCTGATGCGCAGCGTCAGCATGCCGCTGCAGGAAAGAGCAAACACTTCGTAGCCGTTCACGACATCCGGTATGACCGCCTTCCCGTCAAGCTCGAAATGCGGTTCCTCCAGATACTTTGGGATCCGGAGCCGTACCATGAAAGAGAGGTCTTTATCTGTCTCAATGGTCAGCTTGGCCTCTCCATCGTTCCAGAGTGAAGATGAAAGACCGACCTTCACCTGTGTATCTTTCAGTACAGCTGTCAGTTCGGAGGAGATAAACTGGTTGATGAAGACAGACTCCTCATCCTGCGCAAAGATGTATTGTCCTATGGACGCGATCGTTCTGGCAATGTTGGGCGGACAGCAGGCACAGGCGAACCATGGCTGACGCACAGGCTTGACATGGGCCATTGAAGTTCCCGGCAGGCAGTTGTCCGGCCACACTTCCAGGGGATTGACGTAGAAATAACGGTCACCTTCCACGGCGATGCCGGCAAGAACCGTGTT
>JAGCAV010000288.1 GCA_017652545.1 Lachnospiraceae bacterium | reverse complement strand
GGATGCGATCGACACAGTCACCGGAAAGCTTGCGATCGTTGAGAACGCAAAGAAAGCCGGTGTTCCGGTCATCTCCTCCATGGGAGCCGGGAACAAGGTGAATCCGGCCGCGTTTGAGGTCGCAGACATTTATGAGACATCTATCTGCCCGCTCGCCAAGGTGATGCGGCGTGAATGCCGGAAACGGGGAATTGACTCCCTGAAGGTGGTCTATTCAAAGGAGAAGCCCATCCGGCCTTTGGAAGACATGTCCATCAGCTGCCGCGCGCACTGCATCTGTCCTCCGGGGACTGTAAGAAAGTGCACGCAGCGGCGGGATATTCCCGGATCCACTGCCTTTGTTCCCTCGGTCGTAGGACTCATCATCGCCGGTGAGGCCATCAAGGATCTGGCCGCGAAGGCGGAAGGGGCAGAAAACCGGATCAATGAGCAGATAAGTGCCAGCTGATTGCCATGAAGGAGAGAGAACGTGATCTATCTGGATTACTCAGCCAATACACCGGCCGATCCTGCCGTGCTCGATGTTTTTGTGCGTACGGAAAGCGCTTTTACGGGAAATCCCAATTCAGCGCATCCGTCAGGAAAGGCAGCCAGGGAGAAACTGACGGAAACGACGGATGCGATCGCCTCGCTTCTGGATGTTCAGCCATCAGAGATCATCTATACCTCCGGTGCCAGTGAGGCCAATAATCTTGCCATCAAGGGAACTGCGAGAACACAGCGCAGCTATGGGAGGCATATCATTTCCACAGCACTGGAGCATCCTTCTGTCGGGGGTCCCCTGACCTGGCTTCAGGAGCAGGGGTATGAGATCGACCTGCTGGATATAGGAAGAGACGGAAAGATCGACACGGCCCATCTGAGGGAACTCCTGCGCGATGATACGATCCTGGTGGCTGTCACGGCTGTGGACAGCGAGCTGGGGGTGATCCAGCCTGTTAGTGAGATCGCCGGGATCGTAAAGGAAAGACCCAACTGCAGGCTCCATGTGGATACCACGCAGGCCATCGGGAAGATCCCCTTTTCATTTGAAGGGATCGATACCGCCAGCCTGGCCGCGCACAAATTTTACGGACTGAATGGCAGCGGAATCCTCTATAAGAAAAAGGAGGTCCTGATCGAGCCGCTGATCCACGGGGGATCCGGGGCGTCCCTTTACCGGAGCGGCACACCGACGCTGGCGCTGGCTGCTGCTCTTGAAGAGGCGCTGCGGCGCGCTGTGGAAGCATTGCCTGAGCGGCAGGAAAGGGTCTGCGCACTGAACGGATACCTCAGAAATGCCCTGCGGCAGCATGCCGGGATCAGGATCAACAGCCCTGAGGACGCTGTGCCTCATATCCTGAACGTCAGCGTATCAGGCATCAAAGGGACAAGGATGCAGCAGCTTCTGGCTGAACAGGGTGTATGCGTCTCTGTAAAGTCCGCATGTTCAACCGAAGGAACGCCGTCGAAAGCGGTCTTTGCGGTCAGCAGAGACCGAAGGAATGCGCTTTCTTCCTGGCGGATCAGCCTGAGCCATCTGACAACGGAGAAGGAGCTTGATGAGTTTCTGACGATATTGGATCACTGCATAAAGGAGCCGGGTGTATGAAAGAAACGATGGATAAGTGCCTGCTTGTGGAGCGGAGTATCCAGAAAAAATATCACAGGGAACTCTGGACGCCGTTTGTGCGGGCTGTCAAGCAATACGGGCTGATTCGGGAAGGGGACCGGATCGCCGTGTGCATATCCGGCGGTAAGGATTCCATGCTGATGGCCAAGCTGATGCAGCTGCTGCAGCGCCACAGCGATTTTCCCTTTGAAATTGTATACCTGGTGATGGATCCGGGTTATAATGAGCTGAACAGGCAGAAGATCGAGAGCAATGCCGCGCTTTTACATATACCTGTTACGGTATTTGAAACAAACATCTTCGATATCGCAAACAGTACAGACCAGTCACCCTGCTATCTATGTGCCAGGATGCGGAGAGGGTACCTTTACGCAAAGGCCAGGGAACTCGGCTGCAATAAGATCGCCCTGGGACATCACATGAACGATGTGATCGAAACGACGGTCATGGCGATGTTTTACAGTTCCCAGCTTCAGGGCATGCTTCCCAGGCTGCGCAGCACGAACTTTGAAGGGATGGAACTGATCCGGCCGCTCTACTGCATCCGGGAGGAGGATATTCTGGCGTGGAGAACCTATAACGAACTGGAATTCATTCAATGCGCGTGCCGATTTACGGAAAACTGCTCAATCTGTGATAACGGGGGCGGAGGCTCGAAAAGGCAGGAAGTCAAGACACTGATCCGGCGCCTGAAGAGAGATAATCCGCTGATTGAGACCAGTATTTTCAACAGTCTCCATTCCGTGCACATTGAGACCTTCCCGGGATATAAAAAAGACGGAATCCTGCATGGGGTCAGACCCCATTAAGGAAGTGTGAATTTTATTACGAGAGGATTACACCAAAAATGAAACAGTACATTGTTGACGCTTTTACAGACAAGCCGTTTTCCGGGAACCCGGCGGCGGTCTGCGTTATGGACAGCTGGCCTTCAGAAGAATCCATGAAAAACCTGGCGATGGAGAACAACCTGTCGGAGACAGCCTTTATCGTGAAAGAGGAGGAAGGCTACCATCTCAGATGGTTTACCCCGGAAACGGAGGTGGAACTGTGCGGCCATGCCACACTTGCATCCTCTTTTGTGATCCTGAATTATTATGAGACAGGGAGTGATTCTGTCCGGTTTCAGACCATGAGCGGCGTTCTGACGGTTACCCGCAGGGGAAACCTGTATGAGATGAACATGCCCACCTATGAACTGAAGGAAATCCCGGTCACTGATAAGATGGAGGAGGCTTTTGGCTGCCGGCCGGTCAAAGCCATCCTGGGG